>NZ_CAXLMO010000113.1:0-8127 GCF_964187635.1 Candidatus Seribacter sulfatis
AACTCCGCAAGATCTGCGCTGGGTGCTCGATCGAGCCGAGGATCTGCCTTCAGTGCTCGACACAATGATCGAAGACCATGGGGTGCGCGGACTTTCCCCTGTCGGCGATCTCGCGACGTCCTTGAAAGGGATGATCGCGAGCGACGACGCGGAGGTTCAGGCGCGTGCGATTCGGTTGGCGGGCGCTTGGAAGGTCGAAGCGTTGGCCCCACAAATTCAGACGATACTTGGCGACGCCAATCAGCCGGTCGTGCTCCGCTCAGCCGCCATCGTAGCCCACGGGCAATTGCGCGGTAAAAAGGCGATCGACGACCTACTAACCGCAGTCAACGATCCCGTGCCGAGTCTCCGGTTCAACGCCCTTACCGCGCTGTGCGACCTCGATTTTCCCAAAGCGGCAGCTGCTGCCAACCAACTCCTGCGCGAGGCCGAGTCAGACGCGGAGGTCCGGCAGATCGTAACGCCATTCCTCGGTCGTCAGAATGGCGGCGCCGTTTTGGCTAACGCCCTGAAATCGGACAGCAAAGCAATAACCCCGGAGTTGGCCACGCGCATCCGGGGCGTCCTCGGCGCCGCCGGCCGATTCGATCCCGCCCTCGACCAAGTGCTTCGTCCCGCGGCGGAGAAAGACGCGGTAGGCCTGCCGGAACACAGCGAAGCCTACGTCCGGACTCTCAGCGCCGAAGTCAAGCAGCACGGCAACGCCGCCAACGGCGCGAAAGTTTACGCATCGCCCGCGCTCAGCTGTGTGGCTTGTCACAAAATGGGAGATCAAGGCGGTATCCTCGGTCCCGAACTGACCGCGGTCGGCGCTGGGGTCCCGGTTGAGTTGATGATCGAAGCCATCCTCTGGCCAAAACGCCAGATCAAGGAGGGCTACACCGCGACTAGCATCACCACCAAAGACGCCAAAACGATCAGCGGATACGTGCAAACGGAAGACAAACAACGGCTCGTCATTCGCGACGCCGCCACTGGCGCGACGCAAACCATTTCCACAAAGCAAGTGGCCAATCGCCACGACGCCGGAACGCTCATGCCGCCGGGCCTGACCGCCGGGCTATCGCGGTCCGATCTGCGTGATCTCATCCGCTATCTCGCTGACCAGAAGGGCAAGTAGCCTCGAAAAATCCCACGAAATCGAATACTAAGGGCTGACTCATGAATTACTCCAGCAAATCTGCTTGTCTTTTTGCTCAGCACCAGCGTTGTGATTCGGCTCACGTAGCTCGCTATGCTCCGCCCAATCACGCCTTGGCGCTGAGCAAAAATCCGGCGCATCTTCGCCGAATTAATTCATGAGTCAGCCCTAAGAGATGAAACGATTGGTTGAGAGGACTGCTTTGCTTTTTACGGCCATGTTAGGGCTGGTGAATGCTGCATTGGCAGCTGGAAGTTCAGATCCGACCTACAATCGGGACATCCGGCCGATTTTGTCGGAGAACTGTTTCGCCTGCCATGGGCCGGACGCAAAGCATCGAAAGGCGGACCTGCGCACTGGCTGGCCGTGGCGAGATTGGGTGATCGATGCGTTCAACCTGGACATGCAATTCGATCAGTTCGTCGTCGAGCAACTTGCCGGAGACCTGCTTCCGGATGCCAAACCCACGCAGGCCCTCGCCACCGCCTTCCATACTACCAACTCCGGACGAGATAACTACTGGCTCAGGCAATGGCCTGCGCTGAGTAACGATCGACCAATCCTTGCAATGGCAGCAGGTAAATGGGGAGTTCACCCGTGGTCGCGATGTTTCAGCCAGGCACTGGAACCTGAGGCTGAATCGGAATTGCTTGTAAGTCACATTGCTGCTGAGCGGTGGACTGAACAGAAATATACATCAGGAGACGAAATAGGTGGCATCATCGCCATTGATGCCGATTGCGTTACTCCCGGCACTCCTGTGAAATACTGGTGGGTGCTGGGTACAAACGGCCTGTTCCGCGCTGCGGAATATCCTGACAAATTTACAAAAGTTTTGAAAGCTGGCCAGTCATTGTAAGTGTATTGCGCGAAAGCACTGGCGATCAATGCCCCAATCCCGAAAGGATCGACGGCTCGATAAGGGGCCTTGCAAAAATCCGTCAGACAGCGCAAAAATGAGTGAACAACGATGATTAAGGTAATAAACGCATTACTCGCGCTAGGGTTGATGGTCGCAAGCCCTGTGTTTGCCGTCCCGGAAGTGTCATCTCCCAGTAATCACATCGTTAGCGGGGGGCAGGGCGTGGAGAAGAGCGTGGACTCCAGCGACAGGACCAAGTGGTGCGGGCTGCACGAGGGCCGCCCGGTCCAATGGATGCTTAAGCTTTCAGAAGACGGAGGAATGGCGGTGAAAAGCTATTCGATTATCTCCGGGAACGACGTGCCGACTCGCGATCCGAAGGATTGGGTCCTGGAAGGATCACAAGATGGCGAATACTGGACGGAGTTGGATCACCAAACCGACCAGCCGGTATTTGAGAAGCGGTTTCAATCAAGAACCTTCCAGTTTGAGAACGACTCTGCCTGGCAGTTCTATCGATTCACGTTCGGAAAAACCCACGACGAAACTCACTTTCAATTCTCAGAGATTGCGCTCGATGGAGTTTCCATGGAAGGTGTGAAGTTGGCGGAAACACCAACGCTCGATGAGGTGAAGGCGGCTGGCGCGCTTCGGTCCATTTATCGGAAAGCGCATTCACTCCAAGGGGCGACCGTAGTGCCAAAAGCGAATCTGGAAACGTTTCGAAATGAGATTGAGCCTGTTCTGCGCGAGTCCTGTATTCCATGCCACGGTCCGGAAAAGCAGAAGGGAAAGTTCCGCATCGATACCCTGAACCCGGATCTGATTGATGGGGGTGATCAGAATTGGTGGCTTGAAGTGATTGATGTGGTGAGCAACGGCGAAATGCCGCCACAGGATGAAGATGTGCAGATTTCCGGCGAGGGAAAAGCCTCGATTGTCGATTGGCTGTCGACTGAAATTCAGGTCGCCTCACAAGTCGCTCGCAGTGAGGAAGGGCATTCATCCTTTCGCCGCATGACGCGGTATGAATTTAACTACGCGCTCCAGGATTTGCTCGGGCTGCCCTATGACCTCGCTGACGGCTTACCTCCGGAAACGACATCTGAGGACGGCTTCCAGAACAGCTCGGAAATGTTGCAAATGTCCGCGATGCAATTTGAGACGTTTCGTGAGTTGGGCCGCAATGCACTGAAAAAAGCCACGGTGTCGGGCGAGCAGCCGAAGGCAGCCTATTCCGGCATCACCATGGATGTAGCAGCTGAGCGGATACGGGCTGTGCGTGATGCCGAATTGGAGGGGGCCCGGAAGAGGAACGAAAACGACCCGGCAAAACGTGAAAAGGAACTCGAGCACTTCAGGGAACGGTATAAGCCGCGTCCAACAACTCATCCAAGCCTCATGAATCTGGAAACTGGCGAAGGTATCATTTCCGTGTCAGATCCTCGTGCGACAATACTAGCCTGGGACTCGGTCGAGAGTCGATCTGAGGCGCCACCGGTTTCCCCTCACGTCCTTATCGTTCCACCGAGAACGAAAACAGGATTCAACCTAAAGTATCGACTTCCTGATACCGGGATTCTTCGGGTTCGAATTCGGGCTTGCCGCTCTTCAGACGAAACTGAAGACCCACCAAATCTCCGTCTCTATTTTGGCCATCAAGCAAGCAACAACTCTTTTGCATTCGATCAAATCGGCGAAACCGATGTTGCGATTACCGCGCCGCCAGGCAACCCGCAATTCTATGAGTGGGATATCCACCTTGGAGAGGTGATCCGGAACTCCTTTCGCAAGGAAGAAGGTGCCAGAGCGAATCGGTCCGAGTATTTGAAGTTTGAAAACATTCGCCCCAACCCCGGAAGAGACGAGGCCGGGATCATCCACATCGATTACGTCGAACTGATCTCTCCGTATTTCGATCAATGGCCACCGGAATCACACACCAAAATATTCTTCGAACATGAAAAACCCGCCGGTGATGAATCCTACACCTCTGAGGTTCTCTCTCGGTTTATGACCCGAGCCTGGAGGCGTCCGGTAACTGAGGAGGAAATCGAGCGAAAATTGACTCTTTATTCCAAAATCCGCCCCGATTGCGAGAGCTTCGAGGAGGCGATGATAGAAGTTCTCGCGACAGTGATTGCCTCCCCTAAGTTTTTGTATCTTGTACAGTCCCGTTCCAAGAAAGATAGTGAAGGTAGCCGTCTGAGTGATTACGAATTGGCGACGCGGCTTTCGATGTTCCTTTGGAGCAGTTTACCAGACCAGGAGCTAATGGATCTGGCGATATCCGGGGAACTCAAAGAAGCCGATGTTTTGTCGGGTCAAACCGAACGCATGCTTGCTGATCCGCGTGCGGACCGATTTTCCAAACACTTTGTTCGCCAATGGCTAGGTATGCAGTTACTGGATTATCTACAGGTCGATCGAAAGGTTTTTGGTGGTTTTAATGATGAATTGAAACATGCGATGCAGCAAGAACCGGTTGCCTTTTACCACGAAGTACTCCGCAATAATCACAGCATTATGGATTTTATTCATTCGGACTACACCATGATCAATGAGAGGCTCGCTCAGCACTATGGAATCCCCAATATCTTTGGCAGTCACTTTCGAAAGATTGCCCTGGATGTAACCAATCGGCGCGGTGGTTTGCTTACTCAGGCTGGTCTGCTCGCAATGAATTCAGATGGTAAAGATTCGCACCCTCTCAAACGTGGAATTTGGTTGCTCGAAAATCTGCTACACGATCCGCCGCCGCCACCACCACCGGCAGTCCCTGAGATCGATTTGACCGATCCGGAAATATTGAAGCTTAGCTTGAAAGAGCGTATGGAAGATCACCGCAATGATCCTGCTTGCATGTCCTGCCATGCCAGGATTGATCCCTGGGGAATTGCGTTTGAAAACTTCGACATGGTCGGCCGTTGGCGCACACATGTCGCGGGCAAACCCGTTGATGCCAACAGCGTTCTATTCAATAATCAGGAACTCAAGGGGATGGACGGATTGAAACGTTTTCTTTTAAAACGACGCCAGGATCAATTCGTCCGTGCAATGGTTCATAAACTCACTTCCTATGCGCTTGGTCGCCCGCTTCGTTTTTCGGATCGGGCAGATTTGGAGAAAATTACAGCTGAACTGCGTCAGCAAGATGATGGACTTGCTACCTTGGTCAGATTGATCGTGATAAGTGATCTTTTTCAAACGAAATAGGATGGAGTTAATACCTTGCAATCCGAGTGCAAATACCTTGAGTTGAAACTTGATTAATGATGAAAACCGTACTGTCTCAGATTGATCGCCGGAGATTTATCCGGAGTGCAACTGGATTTGCTCTTGCCCTGCCTGCATTCGAAACCTTTACTTACTCGGCTAAAGCAGCTGCCACCACAGTAGCAAAAAAACGTCTAGCCTGCTTCTATATACCTGATGGTGTGCCGATGCCTCGCAAAGAAGATCCGGCTTATCAGGACTGGAGTTGGTTTCCTAAGGGTAAGGACCGGGACTTCAAATTTACCAAGTGCCTGGATCCTCTTGAGCCACTTCGTGATGACCTTACGATTCTAGGCGGACTTTCGCACCCTGCCGTTCGCAATGTCCATGGTCATTCCAACGCTGATCAATTCCTCACTGGTGCTGACACTGGAGCTGCGGGGGATTATCATAACAGTGTTTCGCTGGATCAGGTTTTTGCTGAGCAAGTTGGTGAGCACACTCGCTTCAACTCACTGGTGATGTCGACCGATGGAGGGACTGGTTCGCCACGCGGTGCTCAAACCATGTCTTTTAACCGGAGCGGGCGTCCAATTCCTGCAGAGCACCGGCCAAAACTGATTTTTGATCGTCTTTTTGTTTCCGGGAGCGATGATGCCGCTAAGCGTCTTGCCATCAGCGAAAGTGCACTCGATGGCTTACTGCTTGATGCTGCAGACCTGCGACGACAGCTTTCCAAGCATGATCAGGGGACGCTTGAAGATTACCTTCAATCAGTCCGTGAAACCGAAGTCAGAGTCGAAAAGGCTAAGCGCTGGATCAATACCCCTTTCCCAGAAGTTGAAGCCGGCCATCTGAAGCTCGATGTCACCCCAGAGGGTCCGGCGAACTATTTGCGGACCATGTTTGAACTTATTTATCTGGCGTTTAAAACCGATTCGACACGGACTGTTACCTATCAAATCGGTCGGGAAAATGGAGTTGGGGCGAGCGATTACTTGGCGCGTGCGGTTGGCTTGAATCTGACCCACATGCTAAGCCATAAAGGTAAGGAGCCAGGTGGCTGGAAGAATTTTGGAACCTATATGCGTTTCCTCAGTGAGGAATACGGGCGCTTCGCCAGCCGATTGAAATCAACTCCGGAGATCGACGGCAGTGGGTCCATGCTGGATAACACTCTGTTGTTTATTGGCTCTGCGTCCAGTGCGTTTCACACGTCGCGCAACTACCCCCTGATCCTGACCGGGGGTAAAAATATGGGTTTCAAGCACGGTCAATACCTGAAGTATGGGCAGGGCAACGAAGACAACCAAGTCGACGCCGGTATCAATTCAGCCATAGGCTGGAGCCGGGAGGCCAGCTACGAAGAATTGCCACTTTCAAATCTTTATCTCACAATGTTACAGCGTTTGGGGGTTGAGACTGAGAGTTTTGCCGGCAGTAAAAAGACGCTGACTGAAGTATAGGAAATCTTCAATTTTCCATAGTCGGTCTGCTTTGGAAAACCTTGTCAATAGCCAAACTAGGTTGGATTTTTCAGTTCTAGGGTATTCAGGATTTTCGATCTATAACGATTCAAGTTGATTGATCAGAGATGAGATTGCTGTAAGTTGGAAGTCCATGAAATATCTTTTTTCTGTTTTGTTTTTTATATCCTCGGTTTTCACTTTTGGAAATCCTTCCCGTCTGGGTTTACCTGAGGAGTTGGAAGCGACCTTATTTTCATCCAAGGATCTGACTCCGTGTGTTGCCTGTTTGAGCGTTGCACCAACGGGAGAGGTGTATGCGGGAATTGATCAGATCGGTTCTCTCGGCAAGGGGGCAGGCTTTGGAAGAATTCTTCGTCTCACCGATCAGGATAATGATGGTGTTTCGGACAGTCATACCATTTATGCGGAGATTGATAATCCGAGGGGAATGATTTCGGTCGGAGATAAGCTCTATGTACTCCATACCAAATGGGCAGATGAAAAGAATTTTGATGGGATGTTCTTATCGGTTCTTGAAGATAAAAATGGGGATGGTAAAGCAGATGGTCCACCCAAGCATTTGGTTAAGGAAATCAGCACACGAAAATACAACCAGTCCCGCGGGGTGGATCATACGACCAATGGGATTCGTATGGGAATAGACGGATGGATCTATGTGGCGGTGGGCGATTTTGGATTCGTCAATGCGACCGGAACGGATGGGACGAAATTGACGATGTATGGTGGAGGAATTATCCGGGTCCGTCCGGATGGAACCGAACTGGAGGCTTTTGCCCATGGACTGCGCAATATTTATGATGTCGCGATTGATCCCTATATGAATGTGTTTACCCGTGGGAACACCAATGATGGAGGAGGGTGGAATATGCGCTTTATTCATGAGGTACAAACCGGACAGTACGGGTACCCGACTCTTTTTAAACGCTACACTTCGGAGATTATTCCAGCCTTGGTGGATGTGGGGGGAGGATCCGGAACGGGTGCGATGTATTTTGATGAGCCCGGATGGCCAAAGAAGTATACCGGAGTGCCCATGATGTGTGACTGGGGGAGGGGGCAATTGTATATTCATCGGATAAGTGAGGATGGGCCGACTTTTACTCAGCAACAGGAGGATTTTATCAAGTGCGGAAGGATCACAGATGTGGATTGTGATGGATCCGGTCGATTATTCATCGGTAGTTGGGGTAAATCAGGATTCAAGGGTGGAGATGATGGCCATATTTCCCGTGTGGTTCCCAAGGGATGGAAGTATCAGGAGTTCCCGGATTTGAAAAAAAGAAATGCAGTTGATCTTGCCAATCTTCTTTCTTCCCCAAGTGCAAAGACTCAGCTTCACGCTCAGCAGGAAATTCTCAGGAGAGGAGGGAAGGGCCAAGAGGTGTTGGCGGTGGCTTTGGATTCTGCCCAAGCCACCA
>NZ_CAXLMO010000114.1:0-11753 GCF_964187635.1 Candidatus Seribacter sulfatis
GCCTACGGTAAGTCGATCGATCCGAGTCAGGCCAGTTGGCATAAAAAATATGTCAAACAGCAGAATGCTCCGGATCCGGCGGACATGCTTTTGAATACCGATCCGGAACCCAATCTGAAAAAAGGCTTTGTTGATCTTTTCAACGGCAAGGATCTGAAGGGCTGGACCCCAAGGGGAGGCACATGCAAGTTTGAGGTCGAGGATGGGGCGATCGTCGGCACCTGTATACCCGGATCGCCCAGCACGTACCTTTCCACCGAGCGGGAGTATGAAAACTTTATTTTCACCTGCGATATGAAGTGGGTTGTAAACAGTAATTCCGGGATCATGTTCCGGGCGAAATTGAAGGGAGAGAATCAGGTATATGGACCGCAGGCGGAAATGGAAGAGGAGAACAAAGGGCGTGGATGGTCTGGTGGTATTTATGGACAAAGCTGTGGGGGATACTGGTATCCTTTGTGGCTTGAGGAACACAAAGAGATTCGCGCTGCCCGCAAGAACGGGGAATGGAACCGGGTCACCATACATGCCAAGAACAATGTGGTGAAGACCTGGGTGAACGGGGTACCCGCTGCCCACTGGAAAAATGATGAATACCTAAAGGGCTTCTTTGCCCTGCAAATCCATTCCGGTAAGCAAGGCAAGGTTTTGTTCGATAACATTCGGATTAAGGAATTGAAGTAACTTCTTCGCTTACTTCATAATCTCAAAACATTTAGAACAACTAAATGTATTCTTGAGTTAGTAAACCGTAAGGTTAACCTGTTTTTGAACATATTGAATTTGTGATTGGAAATCAGATTTTAAATTTTCGGCTGAAGGAGCAGTCGATTATCCTCCTCTTGAGCCTGTTTAACTTAGGCTCCGCAGGATTATCTGCAAAATTACCGGAAAAGTTGGAATTGTTCTTTGAGAATCATTGCATGGATTGTCATGATGACGAAATTACTGAGGGTGGTTTGGACTTTCTCTCGCTTACTTGGCAGCCGGAAGATTCCTATAACGAAAGCATCTGGGTAAAGATTCACGACCGGATAAAGTCAAAGGAGATGCCGCCTCCTAAAAAGAGTAAGGTGCAGGATTTTGAAAGGGAAGAGTTGACCCAGGCTTTGGGGAAGATGATTCTTGAAGCACGCGAACTTGCCTATGCTCTAAATGGACGATCGGTTTCGAGAAGGATTAACCGGTTTGAATATGAAAATGTCCTCCGTGATCTTCTGCACGATCCTTATCTTAAAATTGCCGGGCAACTACCATTGGACGGTGAAGTGCATGGCTTTGCCAAAGTGGGCACTGCCCTGGATGTATCCCATGTTCAGGTCGACGCCTATCTCGATGTGGCAGAATTTGCCTTAAGGCGTGCCCTTGATTTTCCTGAAAAGAAGCCTAGCTCGACTACCAAGCGTGTGTATGCACGCGAGCAGAGAAGAATGTGGGCACCAGGAGGTAATCCGGCGTGGACCCGGTTTTCGCTAGCCCTTGATGGGCTGGAAATCAATGACGAGTATTCCTTTCGCAAACTGGGTCTGAACCGTAAAATTAACAGCGTTGTGGTTGACGACACCGATACGGAGCGTATCGGACCATGGAAAAAGTCCACTCGTCGAGCCAACCATTTGGGTAAGCATTACCTGGCCACTGCAAAGAACAATGGCCCCCACGAAATAACCTGGAAGACCGTATTACCTAAACCCGGTACATACGAAGTGCGCGTAAGTTTCTGCGGAGGAGAAAGTCTGAGCAACGCTGCCCCTTACACCGTTCATCATGCCAAAGGAAATACCCGTCTCCTCATTGATCAATCCGTCAAACCGACCATAGACAATCTGTGGTTTCCGCTCGGTCAATTTAGCTTCGATAAAAAAGAATCTGGTCCCATACGCGCAGCGGTTTCTCTTTCAGACAAGGGTACGGAAGGCTACCTGATTGCCGATGCCGTACAGTTCGTGCATCTGGATGAACTTGAAAATAAAAGAGATCTATCGACTTACCTTGAAGAAAGCTCCACTGCGATTTTCCGGGGTGCGTACACACCTTTTTATTACGGCTTTGATGATTATAAAGCACCCGTTCGTGGGAACTACCGCATCCGTATCAAAGCAAAATCCGTGATTCGGCAGACGGACTATGTTGAATGGGAGGGGGATAAGAAACCACGCTTCTACCCCGATCTCGTCCTCGATGCCTCTCGGCGCTACCCAACCCCTGTCGACGACCGTATTTTTCCCGGTAAACGCAGTGAACCTGTCAAGGTCTACTCTTCGACCCTGTATGAACCCAATACCCAGAGCATGTTGCCCATCGGCACATTTGAAGCACCACCGGGTGAGCCTCAAGTCTTTGAACTGAATGCCTTTATGGAAAAGGGCGGCATGGTGAAACTCGATTGTATGCGTCTGCCTTCACCCATGGTTCCGGCAATGCCGCATACCATTCCAAAAACCGATGACGGGTTTCCCGGTGTCGCTTTTCATTGGATGGAAGTGGATGGACCGCTTATCGAAAAATGGCCGCCACCGTCCTACCTTGCGTTGTTTGGAGATCTGCCTTTCGAGAAGGGCGCCAAACATATCGTGGCTCTCTCTGAAAACCCGTCTGAAGATGCGGCTAGGGTACTTACCGGTTTCATTGAACGGGCTTATCGACGTCCCGTTACAGAGAAGGAATTCGATCGGTTTTATCAATATGCCCAAGTTCTTCTTGAAGAAACTTCTTTCACTGAGGCAATGATTGCTACCTTCTCGGCAGTACTGGCTTCTCCAGAGTTTCTTTTCCAATGCAGCCAACCCGGCAAACTCGATGACTTTGCCTTGGCGGAGCGACTCTCCTTCTTCCTCGGAGAATCGATGCCGGATGAAACGCTTAGCAAACTGGCCCGCACCGGAAAGTTGCGGGTCGCCGGAAACTTGAAGAAGCAGGTTGACCGATTGATCGATAAGCCTGAGTTCAACCGTTTCGTGCAGAAATTTCTTAACTCCTGGCTCAAGCTGGATGAGATCAACGATACAGACCCCGATCGTGAACTTTACCCGGAGTACGCTGGCGATTGGTGGTTGGTGAGTTCGATGGTGAAGGAAAGTCAGCTCTTTTTTGCAGACCTGATCGTCAACAATCGGTCCGCTGCTGGGTTGATCGATTCGGACTACACATTCCTCGATGAACGCCTCGCCCGGCATTATGGAGTAGACGGACTGCAGGGACCTGTCTTTAAACGCACTAAACTTCCTTCGCAAAGTCCGTATGGAGGAATTCTGACACAGGCCTCCGTGCTCAAAGTTACTGCTAATGGCACCGTTACTTCTCCCGTCTTGAGAGGAGTTTATGTGCTGGAGCGTTTGCTTGGTTATCATCCGTCTCCACCCCCACCTTCCGTGCCTGCTGTGGAGCCGGACATCCGGGGTGCGAAAACCATTCGGGAGTTACTTGCCAAACATCGTGAGGATCCGAGTTGTGCGAGTTGCCACGCAAAGATTGATCCGCCCGGGTTTGCTCTCGAAAGCTTTGATGTGATGGGGCGTTGGCGTGACAACTACCGATCACTCGGCGAAGGATCCAAACGTATCGCAGGCCTTGGCCGGAGCGGTAATGAGTTTGTCCATTACATCGGTTCAGAGGTCGATTCATCAGGCCGGATGTATAAAGGAGAAGCCTTTGACGGAATCAATGAATTCAAAAAACTGCTTCTGCAGGACAAGGAAGTCATCGCCCGTAATCTGGTCCATCAATTGATTGTTTATGCTACGGGTGCTCCGGTGGCATTTTCGGACCGTGATGAGGTGACAGCCATTTTGGATCAGACGAAGTCATCTGATTATGGAGTTCGCAGTATTATACATGCCATCGTAGAGAGCCCGCTTTTTTTAAGAAAATGATCATGAAAACAAACCGTAGAAATTTCCTTCGTGCCGCCGGTATAAGCCTTGGTCTACCCATGCTTGAATCATTTGGTGCTTCTCCAGGCCAACTATCGCCACGTCGCATGATTGCCATCAATCAGGATTTGGGCTTCATTCCCAAATTGTTTTTTCCGAAAGGGGCAGGTCGCAATTATGAACTTTCCAGTTACCTGGAGAAGATCGCGGATCACCGGGACAAGTTCACGGTTTTCAGTGGCTTATCCCATCCGGGGGTTGATGGTGGGCATCGGGCGGATAAGTCATTTCTCACCGCTGCTCCTCATCCTGGCCGAGCGAGTTTTCGAAATACCATTTCCCTCGACCAACTCATTGCCAACGAGATCGGGCACGAAACCAGATTTCGCTCCTTTTCTCTTTCTATTAATGACTCAAGAAGTCTGTCGTACACGCAGGCAGGCGTAGAGATTCCTACCATCAAGAGTGCTTCTGAACTTTACAAAAAAATGTTTTTGCAAGGGGATGAGAAGGCTATGCGAGCACAAGTTGAACGTCTGAAGCGTAGGGGAAGTATTCTTGATGTGGTGATGGGCCAAAGCAAGGACCTCAACAAACGGATTACGGCCACCGATCGGGAGCGAATCGATCAATATGAAACAGCGGTTCGCAGTTTGGAACTACGATTAAGTGAAGCGCAGGCCTGGGAAACATTACCAAAGCCAAAGGTTGATGTGGAGATGCCCGACTATCCCTCTGATAAACAGCAGTTTTTTGAGATGATCCGTATGATGAACGATATGTCCCGTCTCGCTCTACAGACTGACTCCACCCGGGTGATAACCCTGTTTCTGGGTAGTGTCCGTACGCCAGGTGTCGATTTTGGTGATGGACGCACCATAGGCGGATATCACAATATTTCTCACCATGGTAAAGATGAAGCCAAGCTGAAACAGCTTGCCGAAATCGAGATCGGGCAAATGGAATTGCTCAACGAATTGTTGCAAGGTCTCAATGACGTGGAGGAGACTAACGGTACTCTGTTGGATAACACCATGGTGCTCTATGGTTGCCACATGGGGGATGCAAATATTCACAACAATAAAAACCTTCCCGTTATTTTAGCTGGAGGAGGTTTTAAGCACGGGCAGCACCTTGCCTTCAATTCAGACAATAATGCTCCACTGGCCAACCTCTATGTAAGTATGCTGGAAAATATGGGTATTGATAAATCAAAGTTTGCCAGCAGTACGGGTACGCTTACCGGTCTGAGTTAAAAATAGGATGTAAGAAATCTTCACTCTATGACATGAAGTGTTTGTATGAACAATTATATGTCTCGTTTAGAAAAGAAGGCTCAGGAAGAGGATAACCAGAAGTTCGCCTCCAAAAAAATGGGGTTTTTCATTTATGTACCCTGCTGGATTCCGATCATTTTAGCATTTTTCCTCCTGGTCATGGGTATGGCTTCGGAAGCAAGTCCCTATATTGTGATGGGTAGTTTGCTTGCTCTGGTCTGCGGTTCCCTTGGTCAAATGCGTGAAAAAATCATCCAACAGAATCAAGCTATTAAGTCGCTTCAGGAAAACCTTAACGAGATTGATTCCGGGCCGGATCGAGATTCCTAAATTGAATCCACTCGGTTGTAGATTGAGGGTATTCATATATTCACTGATCCCTCTACTATCTTTGCTTTTGTCAGGTTGTGCTGGTAGTCCCACTACCCGGATCAGTCCTTATTCATGGGATGACCCATACAGGAAGGCTGAAAACTATGAGAGCAAAAATCCAGAAAGTGTGATTGTTACCGAAGGAGATCTTGAAAGAAATTACAGGGAAGTGGCCAGAATTTATACCGAAGGAAGACCCAAAGATAAGCAGGAAGCCTTCAGTCTAATGAGAAGCCGGCTCTCTTCATTCAGGGCCGATGCCGTCATCAAAGTTAGGAAAAAGAAAAATAAGAATTACGAGGGGATCGTGGTTCTTTTCGATTAGTCTTATTTTTTCGGCTTCTTGGAATTTTTCTTCAGGACTTGGCTGGCCACTTCCTTTTTTGGTAACCATTTTTTGAACCGGCTCAGGTCGGAAGTTGCGGCCAGGTTCTTCCATTCATAGGGATCCTTTGTATGGTCATAGTACTCCTCAGATCCGTCGGCATACCGGATGAATCTTTCGTTTGCGGTACGCACCGAATGGTTTCCGCGTCCATGAGTGGTGATGGCAGGGTGTTTCCATTTAGCCTTGGGGTTTTGCAGGAGAACAGAGATGTCGTGACCGCTTACATGGTCAGGTTTTTTAACTCCAGTCAAGGAGCATAGGGTAGGGTATATGCTCATGGTGTCGACAGGTTGACTGCATTTCGTCCCGGGCTTGGTAACCCCCGGTGTCACCCATATCATTGGGATACGGGTGGTCTCTTCCCAGAGAGCAAATTTTCTCCAATGTTGTTTTTCACCGAGTGACCATCCATGGTCGCTCCAGAATACGATGATGGTATTCTTGCGGTCAGGACTTTTCTCAAAGGCATCGAGGAGTCTGCCCACATTCATATCTGTGTAGGCACAGGTGGCGAGGTACGACTGAATCGCAGCTTTCCAGCGCCCACTTTTCAAAAACTTGGCATGGTCAGCCTGCGGATTGGCCATTTTAATTCCCGCCGGGGGTATGTCATCGAGATCATTTTCAATGTGAGGTGGGAGCTTGATTTTATCTAGAGGGAAGTCTTCATAATATTTGCGTGGTGCCACAAATGCCAGGTGGGGTTTATAGAGTCCACAGGCGATGAAGTATGGCTTCTTACGCTTTTTCGAAAGTCGTTCCACGCAGTAATCAACCGAGTGCCAATCCACAATGTCTTCATCCTTTAAATCCGGAAAAGTTTTTTCGATATGGTACCCGTCGTACTTGTCGACTCCCGGACCGTTACCGGATAAGTTTCCTTTGTCCATGTAATCACTCCACTCCTCGTTCAAAACATCCATTTGGTGGTAAATCTTACCGGCTCCGGAAACATAATACCCGGCTTGTAAAAACTGGGCGGATAACCCTTCGCCCGGCTTTTGATATTTCCGCCAAGCATGTCCGTTTTTGTAGCATCCGCTTACCCATGGACGCCGGCCACTCATGAGGGCACAACGGGAAGGCTCGCAGGCAGGAACCGCCGTGTGTGCGTTGGTGAAGGTGATGCCCATGGCTGCAAGACGATCAATATTCGGGGTCTTGGCCTGTGAGTTACGACCCAGGTGGCTCACCCAATGGTTCAGGTCGTCGACTGCAATGAAGAGCACATTCGGACGGTCATCTGCTGTGAGCGTAAGGGTGGAGAAAAAGACTGTAACAAGGGTAAGAAAGCGAAGGGTCATAATGGATTATATTGGGTATCTAAAGATTGTACTCTTGTCAGTTTTACTCAATCGAATCATCTTTGGAAGATGATTTTTAGATATTCATCCATTCTTTTTTTAACGACCCTTTTCTGCCTGAGTTCATTTGCTCGGGATAATGTAAGCCCTGATGAAGTTCTTGAGTACAAAAATACTCCCCAGGGAAAACTTTTTCTTCATACTTATTATCCGGATAATTGGAAAAAGACGGATAAGCGGCCGGCGGTGGTCTTTTTTTTCGGGGGCGGATGGAGCGGCGGATCGTACACCCAGTTTTCCCGGCATGCGGATTACCTGGCATCCCGTGGAATGGTTGCTTTTGCTGCGGACTATCGGACGAAAAGTAAACATAAGACGGAGCCAAAGGCCTGTGTCAGTGACGGCAAGTCAGCGGTTCGCTGGATACGTGGAAATGCGGCGAAATTAGGAGTGGATCCAGAAAAGATCATTGCGGGCGGAGGATCCGCCGGAGGACATGTGGCTGCCACAACGGCGACGATCAAAGCCTTTGATGAATCAAGTGACGACTTGTCCATTAGCCCCAAACCCCAGGCCCTGCTGCTTTTCAATCCGGTAATCGACAACAGTGAAAAGGGATATGGATACTCGCGGGTGGAGGAGTACTGGAAAGACTTTTCCCCCATGCACAATATTAGAAGAGGGATTCCCCCCACCATATTTATTTGCGGAACGAAGGATAATCTCATTCCAGTTGCGACTGGAGAACTATTTAAGAAAAAGATCGAGAAAGTGGGTGGCCGTTGTGATCTCCACTGGTACAAAGATGCAAAGCATGGTTTCTTCAATGCAATGTACACGGAGACTATGCTTGAGGTGGACAAGTTTTTGGTTTCCCTTGGATACCTTAAAGGTCCTGCCACTCTTAACTAGTCTATCCAAACAAATTTATAAATACCTCTATGATTTAATAAGATGGTATGTATCCAATTTATGCTTATCAGAAACCCGAAATTTTAGTATTCGTTTTCAATATTATAATCAAAATTAACCTAATGATATCACTACCACGCATTCTCCTCGCTTTCACGCTGTCAGTTCTGGCTTTTTCTTCCCTGTCTTTTGCTAAAAACAAGAAAGTCGTTTTTCTTGCTGATAAGGGTAAAAACACGGCGGTTCACGCTCATGAGAGCGGTAATGCCATTCTTGCCAACGCACTTGAAGAGAGTGGGTTAGGTTTTGATACCGCCCAGTACAAAGGGTGGCCCACCGATGCCAAGGTTTTTGATGGAGCTGATTCTGTGGTGATCTTTTGCAATGGTGGTAAAGGACACTTGGTGATGAACCATCTTGACCAGTTTGAGAAACTGATCGATTCGGGAGTTGGTTTTGTTTTTATGCACTATGCCGTGGAGGTGCCGATCGGCAGGGCAGGGGTTCTTATGCGTGAAGCTATGGGTGGCTATTTTGAGACCCATTGGTCGGTTAACCCGCACTGGACTGCTGACTTTAAATCCCTTCCCAAGCATCCGATTACCCGTGGAGTTAAACCATTTACCCAAAAGGACGAGTGGTATTTTCACATGCGCTTTCAGCCAGAAATGAAGGGAGTTACTCCTATTCTTTCAGCTCACCCTCCCAAGGAAACCATGAACCGTAAGGATGGTCCTCATTCGAACAATCCTCATGTCCGTAAATCCATGGCCGCTGGAGAAATTCAGCATATTGGTTGGGCCTATGAGCGCCCCAATGGTAAAGGCCGTGGCTTTGGTACCACCGGTGGGCACTATCACAACACCTGGGCGAGAGACAATTGGCGTACTGTAATACTCAACGCGATCGTTTGGACCTGCGGTGTGGATGTTCCTGAAAAAGGAGTTCCTTCGATTGCCCAGTTGATCAAATAATAAACTAGTTCTGACACCGCTTTCTTTAAAGCGGTTTCAGTTACTTAGTTTAAAAATGCCTTGGGTTTTAGCAGCAACTGCATCCACCGTCACTCGATTTCGATTTTGAAAACATAGATAGGGTGGATTCATCTGGCTCGGACTCCTGGCAGGAAATAAGCCGACGAACCGGGGTAAAGGGAGGCGTACTTCCCATGTGATGGTTGGCCAGCGAGCATAGTTGCCCCCAGTTGGTCAGAGTTTCTTTGATACTGTGACTCACAGTAATAGTTTCTCCGTTTTCGTCGCAGTGGTAGTCGTAGCTAATCATGGGTGGATATTGTTTAAAAAATAAAATTTTGGGAACGAATTGATTTAACAAAATTTCTTTACGTTTTGACTAGCTAAAAGTGCATCAGAAGCAAAACTCTCAGACAGAATTTGTTTGAAGGAAAAGATTTAAGAGTAAGAAAATGGAAACTCATAACATTTAAAACATTATGAAATTAGTTTCTTCAATCTATTGCCTTCTTTTCACGCTGTGCCCTGTTTTCGCTTCTGAAAATCCATCCGATCCAATAAATAACTTTGAAATCGAAAAACAAAGGCGTTCAGAATTATCCCTACTTGACGATAGCAGTGCATCCAATAAATCTGCGCCAACTGTGTTCAAATCCGAACTTTTTAAGTCAGGGAAACTGATCTATTCCGATGATTTTATTGGTGCTGTAAACAAAGAGTTTTGGGGGCAACCCAAGGGTAAGAAAATCAAGGATGGGATCTTGATCGTCGGTCCTCTTTTTAAATCCAAGGAGGAGGCAATGAAGGCCCTTAAACGGGATCATCACCTCGGTTTGGAACCGGTTGCACACATTAACCGAATTCCTAAAAAGTTCGTAATGCATTTACGCTATCAGTTTGCCAAGCCTGAGCTTACGGCGGGACGTCCATCCTTTCAGATCGGGCATCACATGATTAATCTTGGGATTGTAAAAGACGGGGGGCACCGCGTGAAACTTCCCGATGGACCCTCCTTCTTTGAGCCTATATCTGACATGGCATTAAATAAATGGATCGATTTAGTCATCGAATATGAATTGGGGAAGATTCGCGTACTGGTTAATGGACATGGAAATACCTATGAGCACGAAAAGGTGACAATCATAAATCCAAAGGCCAATGGAAATCACCGTTTCACATTCAAGGGTGGACCCGAATGCGAAATCCTTTTTGACTATGTAAGACTTTGGGACTGTACAGACTAGACCCCCCTTTTATTAATCTAAGCTAGCATCTTAATAAGGCTTCGAACAGGAGGACAACTCTTCAAATGAAAAATTATACATTCATTGTAATATCACTCTTTGTAGTATTCGGCTTGCAGGTTTCTGCTAAGGATAAGACACCCAATGTTATTCTGATCTACACGGATGATTATGGATACACTGATCTGGGTGTACTTGGCATCGACAAACATGTTGATACCCCGATTATGGATCGGCTTGCCCGGGGAGGGGCTTTAATGACCGCAGGCTACAGTTCGGCCCCGCAGTGTGTGCCTTCACGAGCCGGGTTGATGGTTGGCCGGGTACAGAATGAGTTTGCTTTTCCCCACAATCAAAGCGATGCGGGGGAGGGCAGCGGTCTTATGCCCCGAATTTATCCCAAAGGTACGGATATGGCTGGCAAGCCAGTTCTTACCATAGCGGACCGGATGAAAAAGCTAGGCTATCTAACCGGCTTCTCCGGCAAGTGGCACTTGGGACCGTCGAACAGTTCAAACCCAAAGCACGATCCACGAGCGCGTGGCTTTGACTACTACTGGGTCGGTTCCATGGAAAGCGGATCAACCAATCTTTCGCTCGATGGCAAGGCTGTGGAGCATCAGGAAAGGAAAGGCTTACCCGAAGGAATCGCCAATCGTGTGATCCTTCAGGGTAAGTACGGCGAATCTTTTATCGACTTCAGCCAGACTGGAGATAAGCCGTTCTTTCTCTACCTACCGCTCTATGCTCCGCATATCCCACTGATCAAGAGGTCGGATCCTTATTACAAGAAATTCCCCAAGCTCGATTATCCTCATTATGATGATTGGAGAGATGACCGAAGAAGGATGGGCTTGGCACTGATCAAATCCATTGACGACGCGGTGGGTGGAGTGATGACCAAACTTCTTGAGCACGGCCTTGAAGAGAACACCATGGTTCTCTTCGCCAGCGATAATGGTGCCCCAAGTAAAATGGGGAGAGAAGAACCGGGTCTGCCTGCAGGAGCACCGGGAACAAAAGGCGGAGTCTGGAATGGATCGAACAATGTGCCCATGCGTGGTGAAAAAGGCAGCCTGTTCGAGGGAGGGATACGGGTACCCATGTTTGCTTACTGGAAAGGCAAAATTATTCCCGGCACGGTCATTCAAGAGATGGTGACCACGCTTGATCTTACTGCAACAACCCTTAAGGCCGGAGGCGGAGTGATCCCTGAAGAGTTTGACGGGGTGGATCTGCTTCCCCGGTTGACCGGGCAAGTCTCCAAAATTAAAAGATCGGAACCGATGTTCTGGGATTTCTGGCACACTCAGGTAGTCCGTTTCGGCGACTGGAAACTATGGCGTTCCAGTAAGCAGGAACTGTTATTTAATATAGCGAAGGATCCGTATGAACTGACCAATCGGGTCC
>NZ_CAXLMO010000115.1:0-28185 GCF_964187635.1 Candidatus Seribacter sulfatis
AGGGTTTGTAACCCGAAGACGGGTACATCGAATCGTGTATCTTGACTGGGCTTGCCGAGTTTTACAAAAAGACAGTTTTTTGCCCCAAATGTTCCGGCTCGTTCGAGCATGGCATTTGTGCCTTCGAAGGCTTCGACTGCCAATACCGTACCCCGGCTCACCACTACGCCCTGACCCACATCAAGCCGGGCATTTTCGCGGGCGATCTCAATGCCATGGGCGAGGTGCTGGGGATCGATTTTTTCCTTCCCTTTGACTATCATTCCCTCCTCGGTCATGTCTTCATCCATAAAGACCCGTGCGTCGAGTAGGTGGACACCTGATTTTTCAATTTCATCACCAATTGCGCCAAATATAGTTTCCGCATTTTTGCGATCCAGTCCGGCAAGCATACGAATGGCTTTAAGATCCGGGTGTAATCCGCGAAAGAGTTTTCCCGGGGTTACTTGTCCCGCCATTACCGCATAGCCGGAATTGAATTTTTTTAATTCCTTGAGAAGTTTTCCGACCTGTCCGACCTTAACCGCGGATCGTTCATGGACTGGGAATGAACTAATTAACTTCTCTGATGTTTCTCCGCCCAATTCGATCAGTCGGACCGCAATTCCGGCAGACCGAGCTCGTTCGGCCAGTAAAATAGGATAGGTTCCCTTCCCCGCAATAAGAGCAAGCGGTTTGCTGGCGTCAAAATTGTCGGGTAAAAAACGACTCATTACTAAAAGGTTAGCCTTTTACCGCAAGGTTTACGAGTTTTCCCGGAACGTAAATTTCTTTCATGATTTCTTTACCGGTTGTGAATGCCAGTACTTTTTCATGCTCTTTCGCAGTCGCAATGATTTCTTCTTTACTTGCGTCCTTGGCAAAATTTGCTTCTCCACGAAGCTTACCATTTACCTGAAAGACAATGGTTATCTCATCGCTTACCAGTAATTCTTTACGAGCGACTGGCCATGGTTGATTCACGATTGATTCGGTACCCCCCAATTTCTGCCATAGTTCTTCAGATAGGTGGGGAGCAAGGGGGGCAAGAAGTTGTAAGAGTATTTTGATTGTCCCGTCAGAAAAGGTATCCATTTTTTGCAGATGGTTCGCTAGAATCATCATTTGAGAGATTGCGACATTGAAACGCAGATTTTCAATAGACTCCGTTACTTTGAGAATAGTTTCGTGTAAAAGCCGAAGGGTTTCAGGATTCTTTTCTTCGCCTGCTGAGTGTTTTTCTGAAGAACTTGCTTCGCGAAAAACTTTTTTGAGAAATCGATGTACTCCCTCAATTCCCTTCTCGCTCCATGGTTTTACTGCTTCCAGTGGACCGAGAAACATTTCAAAAAGTCGAAGTGAGTCGGCACCGTAGGCATCAATCACCACATCCGGACTGACCACATTACCTACACTTTTAGACATTTTGTTACCATCTTCTCCCAAAATTAAGCCTTGGTGGAATAATTTTTTATAAGGTTCAGGGTGTGCGAGTACCCCTTCGTCGTGAAGGAACCGATGCCAAAAGCGGGCGTAAAGCAGGTGAAGTACCGCATGCTCTGCTCCACCGATATAGAAATCTGGACCTCCCCAGTACGCTTCTTTTTCAGAATCAACTAAGTTTTCAGTATTATTGGGATCGAGGTAGCGAAGGTGGTACCAGCAAGACCCCGCCCATTGTGGCATAGTATTAGTCTCCCGGGTTGCGGATACCCAGCTTTGTCCATCTGGCTTCGATTCGCTTCGGGAAAGAGATTGACCGGTGGAAAGATCAAACCAAATTTCAAGCCAGTCGGGAATTGTGGCCAGCGGGCTTTCCCCGGTTCCCGATGGCTGATATTTTTCAACATCGGGCAATTGTAAAGGAAGTTCAGACTCTGGAAGAGGTAGTGCATAGAGGGTGACTCCATCCTTATCGGAAGTAACCGGCTCCTCTGGTAAAAGATCTCGAATAACTCCGGTGGTTGCCTTTGCTTTTTCAAAATCCTGGTGGGATACCCAAACCAGTGGGATTGGTTCTCCCCAGTAGCGTTGTCGCGAAAAAATCCAGTCGCGTAATTTATAATTCACCGCACCTTTCCCCATATCTTTTGATTCGAGATCGGTAATTATTTTGGCTTTGCATTCATCGGCCTCCATCCCGTCGTACTCAGCAGAATTAACCATAATTCCTGGTCCAGAATAGGGGAGCTTGGCTTTTTCTTCATCTCCATCTATGCGAGCGATTACTCGCGTGATTGGAATTCCGAATTTTTCCGCAAATTCAAAGTCCCTTTCATCATGAGCTGGTACTGCCATGATTGCACCGGTTCCGTAAGTAATAAGGACATAATCTGCAACCCAGACAGGAACTTTTTCTCCACTTACTGGATTGAGGCAATAACTCCCTGTGAACACACCTGATTTATCTTTGGCAAGATCTGTCCGGTCGAGGTCGCTCTTTTTAGCGGCTAACTCAATGTAAGCTTTTACTTCATCTTTGTTTTCTGGACTGACAAGTTTGTCAAGAAGCGGGTGTTCGGGTGCTACCACCATGTAAGTAGCACCGAAAAGAGTATCGGGACGGGTGGTGTAGACCTCCAATTTCTCCTCCATTCCCTCGATTGAAAATTGAACCTCGGCACCTTCCGAGCGGCCAATCCATGCCTTTTGTTGTCGCTTGGTGGAGTTCGGCCAATCGAGATCGTCCAATCCGGCGATTAACTTTTCTGCATAGGCCGTAATGCGAAGAACCACCTGTCTTAGATTTCGCCTTTCCACCGGATGACCACCCACTTCAGATTTTCCATTGACCACTTCCTCATTTGCGAGAACAGCAAGTAAGTTGGGACACCACCAAACGGGTTTTTCAGCTACATAGGCAAGTCCCCGTTGGAAAAGTTTTAAGAAAATCCACTGGGTCCATCGATAATAGTCGGGATCGGTCGTGTTAATTTCACGGTCCCAGTCGATCGCAAATCCGATACTTTTAATTTGTCGTCTAAAATTATCTACATTTTCCTGAGTGGTAACCGATGGATGGGTTCCAGTTTTAATTGCGTATTGTTCTGCAGGTAAACCGAAAGCATCCCAACCCATTGGATGAAGTACATTAAAACCGCATGCCTTTTTGTATCGAGCGAGAATATCAGAGGCGACATAACCTTCCGGGTGTCCAATATGTAAACCGGCACCTGAGGGGTAGGGGAACATATCCAACGCATAAAACTTTGGTTTTTCTGAGTTATCCTCCGCTCGGAAAGTCTTTTCTTCTTCCCAAAATTTCTGCCATTTTTTCTCGATTTCGAGAAAGTCGTATTGTTTTTCTTCGTCTGCCATTTTTTAATTTAAGTGAGGTTTAAGATGAAGACTTTCTTTGGATTTGGCAAAAGTAAACCCTGGTGATTGTAGGTGTTGGGAAAGCTGCGAATCTACGAAATAAAAGATTTTGCAAGTAAACAGGTTGCTCGCTGCGGTTTTAATTTCAATTCTGCCCGGATTTCTTTTCTTCCAGTAACTTCTTAATTAGTTCCATTTCTCCGGCAATTTTTTCCATTTTTAACTGTAAGTCGTAAATTCCGTCGCGCAAGGGTTCAGGACTGGTTTTTCTACGAATTAATTCTTGTTTTATTTTCATTTCAGCATTCGATTCGTCCATGCTGTTCATAATGACTCCGATTACAAGATTCAGTACAATCATGGTTCCAATTAATACAAAACTCACAAAGAATAAAGCCCCCCCAAGAGGCGAGGCGGATGAAATTGGGCTCCATTTAGCTAGGTCATTGGAACTGTAACCGTAATTTTCTGATCCATACATATTGATATACATTACATCGGTCCAATCTTCTAAAGTAACCACCCGAAAAAGAGAGAGAATGGAAGTTTGGAGATTTCTAAAGTGTATGGGGTCATTTTCCGCAAATAAAAATACCGCCATCGTGCCATAGATATAAAAAAGAAGAAAAAGCAGGATACTGACATAGAACATCGACGGTAGACTTCTTAGTAGGCAACTGACAAGGAGTTGGAGTTTTGGAATTGCCGATACCAAGCGAAGAACTCGAAGGATACGTGCTAACCTAAGAACGGGAAGGAAGTCCCCACCCAAATGGATGACAGGACCGAGCAAGCAGGCGACGACAATAATAAAATCAAAAACATTCCATGGATTTTTAAAATAATTTTGGGGACGATTTCCTTCTGCTAGAATTTTAATGACTGCCTCAATTACAAAAATTCCCAAAATGAATGAATCCAAGGTGTTGAGAACGATGGCATGCTCCCCAGCAAATGCTTTGAAGGTTTGAACGCCTACCACAACTCCTGCAAGTAGTATGGTGACCAGTATAAGCCTTTGAAAAAATTTACTGTTAACAATCGATTTACAATTCGAACTCATGGGGGAAAATCTCCGTTGTCAATAGGTACCTATTACGAATACTCAGTTACAATATATAAAATAAAAATGGGGGGCAAATGCGAAGACTGAATAAAAGCTGATTCACCCGGTCGATCTGGTTTTACTTAATGTCGGTTCCTGGATCGATTTCGCGGTCTATTTTGGGAGGGTGAAGAATTATTCGGATTCGGTTTCCTTGAAAATCTTCTCTGCTGGGGTCTGCTTCTATTCGAAAATTCATCCTCTCTGGTTTTATTTTCCACTTTTGGCAATTCGGGGGTTTCTTTTTCTGGTATTGGTTTGCGGAGTAACTTCTCAATACTTTTAAGTTGGTCCGCCTCGTCTTTTCCACAAAATGAGAATGCCTCTCCCTCTGCACCCGCACGGGCGGTACGACCAATTCTATGGACATAGGTTTCAGCTTCCACCGGAAGGTCAAAATTAATAACATGTGTCACATTATTGATATCCAATCCGCGTGCTGCCACATCGGTAGCAATCAATGCGCGAGAAGAACCGCTTTTAAAATTTTGGAGTGCCTTGGTTCGGGCAGCCTGGCTTTTATTTCCATGAATTGCGGCACAAGAGATTTCTACACTCTGGAGTTTTTTTGCCACTCGGTTTGCCATGTGTTTCATCTGGGTAAAGACGACCACTTTTTTTAAATCCTCATTTTCAAAAAGTTTGAGAAGCAGATTTAATTTACTACTTTTGGGAACTCGAAAAAGAGATTGTTTGATCCTGTCCACAGCTGGTTCCTTTGGTGCGATTGAAACCCGAATAGGATTTTTCCGCACCATAGAAAGAGCAAGTTTTTCCATCGCTGGGGGCATGGTTGCAGAGAAGAATAAGGTTTGTCTATCCTCAGGGACAACCTTGAGAATTCTTCGAATCGCATGAATAAATCCCATGTCTAGCATACGATCGACCTCATCAAGGATAAAACAGGAAATTTCTTCCAGGTGGATATACCCCTGATCCATTAAATCGATTAACCTGCCTGGAGTAGCAACTAGAATATTCACTCCTCTTCGCAATGCATTTACCTGTGGTTTTTGTCCCACACCTCCAAAAATAACAGTGTGACGAAAGGGAAGGTTAGTGCCATATTTTTCTATACTTTCTCCAATTTGTGAGGCAAGTTCACGAGTGGGCGCAAGCATTAAAACTTTAGGGTTTCGTGTTTTAAACTGACGATCGTTAGCCTGCATTCTTTGTAACAGAGGAAGCGAAAATGCTGCCGTCTTGCCCGTTCCCGTCTGGGCAATCCCAATCACATCTTTCCCTTCAGAAATGGGATGCATGCATTGCTCTTGGATCGGAGTTGGCTTTGTATAGGATTGTTCAATAAGTGCCTTTTTGATCTCGGCACAATATTCTTGAAACACACCCTGTAACGGTACTGCGTTTGAGGGAACAATATTTTGTTCGTTATTATTTTTCATAGGTTTATCCGGAAGTTATACAAACCTCCGAACGCCGGATACGAACAAAAGCATAAACACTACAATGAAACAAAATGGAATTTAACTGGTATGTTTAATTAATTACACCCAACTCAATTCAATCGCATGTCCCAACCACACGCTATATACAATAGAACAATGTGTAATTAGGCAACGCCTAAAGAACTAACCTGCAGTCTTATAGTTTGCCGAAACTGTTCTGGGATTCCTTAACCGATTAAAGACGGAAGTTGTGCGTAAAGCTTGGAACAACCGTATCCAATCGAAGAAACGATTTCATCGTAATGGTCATCGACATCCTCATCCTCACCCCTTTCGTAGGGATCCTGAATGTAGGGATCACTCCCAGGAGAAAAGAATATACCAAGCGGGCGTGATAGTCCGCGGATAAATGATTTGTGTAAATTTACAAACTCTTCACTTTCATGATCTAGAGTAATTATGATGTCTGCACTCGCAAGATCTGGAATTGTTGCGAATCTGGAAAACCCTTGTAAGAAATATCCGAGTTTAGTTGAAAATTTACTCATTCTCGCATCAATTGGACATTGATCATAGGCTTCGGTTACACCTCGTGATGAGGTACGGACTCTCCCAAATAATTGAGTTCCTTCAAGAAGAGTACGCATCATTTCTCTGGCAAGAGGGGAGCGCGACATTCCTCTCTTGCTCAGAAATAATATTTTAGTGAGTTCGTTACCACCGTAGGATTGATGATCCGCGTTATTCGAAGGAAGATTAGGACGAGAGAAATTGTCGTCGATGTTGTGGGAAGATTTTTCTTTGTTCCAAGGTTTGTTTGTATTGTTCATTGTAGTTTTTCCGCCAGGTTCAACAATTGTTATATAAAGATGTTATAGTATAATAAATTAAAGTATCAAATTTGAGACAAATTATTACCGTTTTCGTAAAAGTCGAAAAAGTTAAATTAATCCTTCCATCTTACCATTTTGCACATCTTATGCCAAGTATAGAATAAGAAATATTTTGTTTAAAATTCACACCTCTATTTATGTGGTTTAAACCCGAGCAATTTAATTTAAGTCTCTGTCTACCATTGATTTAGCTTATGCCTGGATTGTGCGTTTTAGTTTGAAATAAAATTTCAAACGATCCTTGGTAATAAAATTTCAGGAATCAATAATCTATACAGCCTCAATTGATAAGGTTTATTGGAGTAAGATTACTGCTTTTTTTGGAGAGTCTTTGTTAATGGACCCACAATTTCTACAAAGTTGCCATCCGGATCTTTAAGCATCAGAAGGCAGATATCTTGCGGTAATCCTTCAGGGAGAACCTGGGGGCTTTGTGCGTATGGTTGATAACCATATTTTTTTGCCCGGGAAATAACTTTTTCAACATTATTTACGAATAAGGTAAGATAGGAAAATCCGGCAGTAGAATGTATGTAGGGCTGTTTCACAATGCGGGTTGGCTTTTTTCCAGCCACTTGCATTAGCTTCAGTTTGGTGGAACTGTTTTCATCCCCTAGGCGTAGCACATGAATGTTCAGTTCAGTTCCATCTGTTAAACCCACTAACTTGGGGAATTTTCCGGACACTTTAAAACCATCTTTTTCCTGAAAACCAACAACTTCCTTATAAAATTGAAGAGACTTTTCAATATCAGTGACTACAAGGCCAATATCAATAGTCTGGTTTGCAAAATTAGATTTCTCCCCCGCGCTTCCAATAAGAGTTGATAAAATAAAGAGTAAAAGGAGACAGGTTTTCATTGGATTAATTAAATGAGTAAAAGGAATAGAAAATAGTAAACTGCCAAGAATACTTTTTCTGACCTTTTACCCGCAAGCTCATAAAATAATATGTTTTTAAATATATTTCATACTTGATCAAAATGTCGCTCTATCTTTTAGGTAGTAATGATGAAATATTTTAGTTTTTTAGCACAGATTTGTATATTTTTTAATTTCCTTTCGCTTTTCGGGAAACAAGATAAGCCTAATGTTATCCTTATTTTTGCGGATGACCAAGGGTACGGAGATCTGAGCTGCTTTGGATCGAAAACAATCAAGACTCCTCATATTGACCGAATTGCGCAGGAGGGGAGGAAGTTTACCAGCTTTATGGTTGCATCTCCCGTTTGTACTCCCTCTCGTGCCGCTTTAATGACCGGTTGCTACCCCAAGAGGGTGGGAATGCACCAACATGTTTTATTTCCCACTTCTACGAAAGGGTTGAATCCATCAGAGTATACTATTGCTGATCATTTTAAATCGCTCGGTTATTCAACTGCCTGCTTTGGTAAATGGCATTTGGGGCACCACAAAGAAGTCCTTCCTACCTCGAACGGTTTCGATACTTATTTTGGAATACCTTACTCCAACGATATGAACCATCCAGATAATAAGGGAAAACCAAAAGGGGGGGCCGATGGAATGGATATACTATGGGCGGACCCCGAGTCCACGCTTACGAAATGGAAAACTCCTTTATTTGAAGACGAGAAAATCGTGGAACTTCCTGTCGACCAGCGTACAATTACGAGGCGTTGTACTCAAAAATCAATTGATTTTATACAGGCGAAGAAGGATTCCCCCTTTTTTATCTATGTACCGTATTCAATGCCCCATATTCCGCTCTATGTTCCGGATGAAATCCGCGACCCAAATCCAAAAAATGCTTACATCAATACCATCGAGCATATCGATTCCGAGGTCGGTCGGATCTTAACAACCCTGGACGACCTGAAGCTTAGCGGCAAAACCTATGTGATTTATACTACTGACAATGGTCCGTGGTTATCATTCCGTCATCACGGTGGTTCTGCCGGTTCATTGAGAGAAGGCAAGGGAACTACCTTTGAGGGGGGGCAACGAGTTCCATGTGTGATGCGCGGACCGGATATTCCAGCAGGTACAGTATGCCAAGATTTAATCGGAACAATTGATCTTTTACCCACCTTCGCCGCTATTACCGGATCGCAACTTCCTCAAGGGAAAAAGATTGATGGTGTGAACGCGATCAATTTACTTACCGGCACGGGTAAGTCGAAAAGGAATGAATTTATTCACTATACTTCGCGTGGAGAAGTGGAGGGAATTCGACAAGGAAACTGGAAACTTTTGATCAAGAAAAAACGAGGCAAATCAGTGGGCAAAAAAGATATTTTATTATTTAACTTGGAGAAAGATCTTGAGGAAAAAAATAATCTGGCATCCCAGCGACCCGTTATTGTGACTAAACTGCAATCACGAATGGAACAACTTGATGCAGAAATTACTCAAAACGCCCGTGCACCTTGGAATAAGTGATAATCGGAGCAGAGACCGACCACTTGTTAAGTGCAGGGCTATCGCAGTATAGAAACTGATTTCTGCACCGCTGTTACAAATCGTTCGGCATCTTCCATAGAATTGTAAAATGCAAATGACGCTCGTGCGGTGGCTTGAACACCAAGTACTTTCATAAGTGGTTGGCAACAATGATGACCGGTGCGAATCGCAATTCCTTCCCCGTCTAACAGGGTGGCAAGGTCATGGGGGTGCACGCCCTCAATCAAAAACGAAATAACCGAAGCCTTATTGGGAGTTGTGCCGTGTATGGTAAGACCGGGTATAGAAAGAAGTTCAGTCTGAGTAAACTGAAGCAGTTCATTCTCATGCTGGGCCAGTTCATTCATGTCATGTTGGCGAAGATAATCAATTGCTCTGGCAAGGCCAATAGCACCTGATACATTGGGAGTACCGGCCTCGAACCTTTGCGGGGAAGGGGCATAGGTTGTACCGCTGAAACTTACCTCATCAATCATATCGCCACCACCTTGGTAGGGCGGCAGAGATTCAAGGATTTCCTTTTTTCCATACAATACCCCGATACCCATCGGACCAAACACCTTGTGTCCTGAGAACGTAAAGAAATCACAATTCATTGCTTTTAAATCAAGCTTTCCGTGAGGCACACTTTGTGCCCCGTCCACAATTACATGTACATCATGCGAGTGAGCTTCTTCGATGATCTGTTCAACCGGATTAATTGTTCCTAAAGAATTGGAAATATGGCAAAGCGATAAAACCTTAGTTTTTTCCTGTGCGAGCAAAGAGCTTAATTCATCAAGATCAAGTGAACCATCTTTTAGTATTGAAACCACTTGGATCTCAACACCTCTTTGTTTTGCCACCATTTGCCAAGGTACGATATTGGCGTGGTGTTCCATTTGAGTAAGAATGATGCAGTCGCCTGGGTTCAAATGTCTTTGTGAAAAGGATTGGGCCACTAAATTGAGCCCTTCCGTAGCTCCCCGTACAAAAATAATTTCCTCGGAACTTACATTAAACCAATCTGCTATTGTTTTCCGTGCATCGTGGTAAAGCAGCTCCGCTTCCTCTGCTAATGCATAGACTCCACGGTGAACATTTGAGTTATGCTCTTTATAATACTCAGCTAAAGCTTCGATTACACAATCAGGTTTTTGAGAAGAAGCCGCGTTATCCAAGTAAACCAATGGTTTCCCGCGATTTAGTCTTTTCAAAATAGGGAAGTCTTGTCTTATTTTTTGAATACTATTGGACATGATTAAATTCTCTGAGCTTGCCTTAAAAAATAAACGGGGTGAGGGAGAAGTAAATTTCTCCACATTTTCGAAACAGGATAGTAGTTGAACGGATATTTATTTGAGACTATCTATTTGAGAATCGAGTTATCCGCAACTGCAGAAGATGAAATTCTTAATTAGGATGGTAAAAATTGCCAAGTCGCTAATAATCTCCCCTCTTCAGTTCGTTGAAAGGAAACTCTTGTTTTGGAATAAATTCCGTGCGGTTTTTTAAACTGAAAGTAGTGCTCCCAACTCTCTTCATTCTGCTTGGGCATGAAAATCTCATTCGGTTCATTATCTGGGTGAATCCGGGACATTAAAAATTCGGGATTCAATAGGTCATATTTATCATATCCCGTAATTGCAGTGGCATTATCAGAAAAGTAAGAAAAGAAAAGAAAGTCATTTTTATTATCTGCTTCGAGAAGAATGATTTTCAGTGCATATAAAATATCTGCATTTTTAGCTAACTGGGAACCGAGTTTTAGAAATATTTGTTCAACTGAATCCTCCTCAATTGGCTTCATGTATGAATTTTCCAATCCATCCAGATACTTCTTGATCGCAAATCGCATGATCTGTGAAACCGATCGGTTCTGTCGAAAAGATTGTTTGGTTATGGACTCTTTTTCCAATTCATTTAAGGCAACCGAAACCTGTGTTCTTTTTTTTGAATTTGTGGGCATTGTACAATCTTGATTGGTAGTATTAAAAACCTATCTTATACAAATATTAAATGCTAGCTTAAAGCTAGTCTATTAAATGGCTTAGTGTAAAATTTTTGTTTCGGGCAACGCTTTTCTTAGCCGAGCAATACCCTGTTCGCTCACATCGGAATTCCACAGGTAGAGTTCTTCCAGTTTAGTTAAAGTTTCTATGGACTTAATGCTTTGATCGGAAACTTTTGAACTTACTAAGTTTAAATAAGTAAGGTAGGGCATACTGGTAAGCTTTTCGACTCCACGATCAGTGATGGAAGTATTCTTTAAATTGAGCCAGGTTAGATTCTTGAATTTCTTTACCTCGCTCAATACACCATCTGTAACCGATGTGCGTGAAAGGTCGAGGTGAGACACATTATTTTTAATTCCCGATAGGGCACCGATAGCGTCATTTTTAATTAAATTGGGTCCAGAGGAAAATTCTGCCCGAACCATCGAGTGCCTTGCAGAAAGCAGAGTTACTAACGCACCCGATTTTTGTGCCGCATCCATTTGTGGCTTGGATGGTGGCTTTAATCGTTTGGATAATTGATCGACTAAGGATAAAACTTTTTCGTTACCGGTGGGTTTAGCAGAGATGTCTTCTTTTTTTTCTGGGACAAATGTATCCGATGGATTTTCTTTCGCCCCTTCAATTATCCATTGTTTGAACATATTGATCTCTTCTTCAGTGAGCGGTTCACCTTTGGGAGGCATAATTTCAGGGTCATCCGCGTCAAGGGTTATTACTGCATGCAAAGTACTTTCCTCGGCGTTCCCTTTTTCAATGATCGTGCCGTCGAGGTTTCCCTTAATAATCCATTCGTAAGTATCAAGGCGAAGACCGGCCTTGGGGTGGATTGTCCTTCCGTTTTTAACATAGGGTTCACTGTGGCAGTCCAAGCATCTCTCTTCAATTAATGGAAATATATGGTTGTGAAAACTGATTCCTTTCCCCATGTCGCTTGCAGTATTTCCCGTTCCGCCAGCAGAAGGTTTTGCCCCTTCTTCTATCCAGCGTTTGATCGCATCTATTTGCCCTGCAGTAAGTGCACCACCTTTGGGGGGCATAAACATATCATCTTCTTCGTCCAAAGTAATTACTTCATAGAGATAACTGTTTTCCAGACTACCAGCTTCTACTACTGTGTCATCCAAGTTTCCCTTCATTACCCATTCATAGGTGTCAAGGCGTAGTCCTGCTTTGGGATGAATCGTTCTTCCATTTTTATCGTAGGGTGCATTATGGCAACTTTGACAACGCTCCTCCAGGATTGGTAGTACATGATTCGTGAAGTCCACCGGTTCATCCGGGCCGGGTAGAGAAACCACATTTTTTGACTCCATCGCCAAGGACGGATCCTGGCCTAAGTTTACTGGTTTGTAGGCGAAAAAAGAACCTTTTCGAAAACTTGGCTTTGGTTTAGCGATTGGTCTTGGATTCGTAGTTTCTTCGCTATTTGAGACAACGGAAGGCTTTTCATCCGGTCTTTCCATCGCGTCTAATTTCCTAGGGTCACCTTTCGGAATTTTTCCTTCCCTTGCAATTTGGATCAGATATTTCTGATCATCGGGAGATAATTGCTTGAAGGGGACGGGGTAAAGCTTTTTATCCTTACCTTCGATGTAGAAAGTTTGTCCTTCGTAACTAAGCACACGTCCCCCAAAAGCCTGTCCTGAAGAAGCAGTAAAGGTACGAAAAGGTTCTTCTCCCCACGAAAAGTGAGAGAAACCGAAAATAAAAGCAAAAATTACAAACCAGCGTCCCGCCATTATTGAGTGGGGCGAATTACGCCAATACTTCGAACAATGGATTTCCATCATGGGCAACCGTGAAAGGCCTTCCTGATGGGGAGTATTGAACATCATTCAATGGTAAACCAAGCGCGTGTGCAATGGTGGCGTTTAAGGATGCTGGATCAACAAATTTACCCTCTTCGGGGTTGCGGCCCACTTTGTCCATTTTACCGTAAACGGTACCACCTTTAATTCCGCCACCAGCGAGAAAAGCGGTGAAACCATAGGGCCAGTGGTCCCGTCCATCACGTGGATTAATCTTAGGTGTACGTCCGAACTCCGAAGTCAGAACCACCATTGTTTCCTTTAACAGACCACGCATTTCGAGGTCGAGCAAGAGGGCACTTAATGCTTTGTCAATATCCAGGCAGTTATTAGCCACTGCTTCAAAATTGTTATCATGAGTATCCCAACCACCACGACTTACTTCTACATAACGGACTTGGTTTTCAATTAAGCGGCGGGCAAGAAGACAACCCTGACCAAAATTTGATTTACCATAAAGCTCGTGCATTTGCTCAGGTTCCTGTGTGATATCAAATGCCTTTAAGTCTTCACTACGCATCAGTTTGACCGCGTCTTTGTACAGGTCTGAATAGGCACGGACCTGTTTTTGGTCGTATTGGTTGAGGTAGGAAGCATTCATCTTCTGAGCCAATGCCAATCTGCCACCAAATCGAGACTCGTCCAAGTAATCAGCAGACTTGCTGTTTGCCAAACCGGCAGATGGATTTCCGATGGGTAAGGGACCATGTTTGGATTCGAGGAAACCGGCACCGGCTGGATTCGAGCCAATTTGTACATTCATTGGAATGGTTGTGTTGATGCTTCCTGAAAGTTTCGATACCCAGCTTCCAAAAGTGGGGTGGGCAATAGTACCACGTTTAAGGTAACTGGTGTGCATCAAGTAACTGGCTTGTTCATGTGCACCCTGACTGGTGGACATTGTCTTGATGATTGCAGCATTGTGCATGTGTTTAGCAGTGAGGGGTAAATTCTCGGAAAGAAATACTCCGTCTGCCGAAGTGGCTATAGACTTGGTTGGTCCCTGAATATCCGGTGCATCTGGATTAGTTCCAAAAGTATCAAGGTGAGACATCGCACCAGTCATATTTAAATAAATTACATACCGTGCTTTCGCAGGTCTGGAACCAGGGGTAAGTGCACTTACACTGTTGTGGATGTAGGAACCTGCCATTGGCATGAGTCCAACCCCGAGACAAGCTTTCGCAGCACTTGCTACAAATTCCCTACGATTCAATTCGTCCAGTTTATACATATCAGTCTTCATAATGCTATCCTCCTATATAATAATTTATTGTTATTGAACAAACATGAATTCATGGCTGTTCAAGAGTGCCCACACCACATCTTTGTGAAAGTCCTCTGCATCCAATTTGTTAATCATGTCTTTAAAGTCACGTAACTCAGTTGTATTCGGTTTCCTCTGTAAGATGGCAAGAAATGCAAGATTTACTTTTTCTTCCATCGTTGGACCTTCTGAGATTTTGAGTAGAGTGTGCGATTTTTTATTGCTCACCAAGTATTTCTCAACATAACCGTTGATCATTGCCAGTACCTGATTGACAGCTGCTTCCTTATGAGAAACTTGGATTTGGTCTCTTCGTGAACCACCAAATTGAATAATAATGTGCCCACGAGGTGCTGGGTCGCCTACTTCGGATGCCCGTAGGGAATTTGCGTCTCTAGTGGGTGTGCCGGATCGTTTGTATGAACTGCTATCCATGGATGCGGAGGAAGTCTTGTCCATACCATTCATCATACTTTTCGCCATATTGGAATCCATGGCGGGGGGGGCAGCAGCAAATTTATTCTTACAACCATTGCAGCAAAATGCCACGGTTTCACCTTTTGCATTTTTTGCGGTAATCGAGGGGTCTGCTCTACGGTCTGGCTTGATAGGGCACATCTCATTCAACTGAGTAGGTTTCATGGCAGCCATCTGTGTTTGTTTTACAGCTGGGGGAAGTGCGGCTAAAAACTTATTTTTACAGCCATTACAGCAGAATGCCACTGTCTCACCCTTTTCATTCTTGGCGGTAATACTTGGATTTGCATCCCGGGTTGTCTTGATCGGACACTTTTTGTTTATGGGTGCGGATGGTTTTGCCGCCATATCCATATTTCGGTTGGCTTTCTTGGAGTTGTATCTTTCCATTACCTCTTCGAAAATATCCTCAGCACTCATTTGAGAGAATCGAACAAATCGATCAAAACCGTCTTCTGGTGTTCTTGAGTTAATTCTTGTATCCAAGTCCGGGAAATTCAAGGTGACCAATGAGTCCCATATCTGTTCCCCTGACATCCTTGTTAGAATAGGGCCTTGATAAAAGTAGGGTGCTGCTCCCCGTTTTGGAAAGTCCGGGTTGGGCCCCGCGATTACCCACTTCACTTCAGGTGGCATCGTTTCATCCTTGGAATCTTTGGAAGTAATTTCCCTTGCCGGTGCCTCTCTTTGGAATGATTTGGTATTATAAATAATTCGAAGGAATTCTTTCATGTCATAGTCGAGTGCGACCATCAGTTTTTCGAGATGGAGCATTAACTTAGGATGGGTGGGCAGAGTATCATCGTACATGTTGTCGACAGGCTCAATAAGTCCGATCCCGAAAGCTGTTTTCCACAACCTGTTTGCAATAACAGTTGAAAATCGAGGATTATCAGGAGATGCAAGCCAACTGGCATACGAAGCACGTGATCCTTTTTCTTCAAGATTTTCATCCAATTCCACAACCAATCCAAAAATGGTTTTCGCTTCTAGTTTTTCGCCGGGTTTTGCATTATCGTACTGATAATCATTGGGCAGTTTGATTTCTCCTTTGCCTAAATCATCCAACCCAGGGCTTAGTATATCCTTCACATAATCAAAAGCTCTGTTTATTTGATTTCTTTCCTCCTCATTTTCTTTCATTTCGGCACGAACCAATTTATTAAGATCATTCAGTTGATCACTTCTGCGATTCACACTGCCAGTCCCATGAGTAAATGCGGCCATTTCATAGAATTGTTTTTGAGTCCAACGATCAAAAGGATGATCGTGGCATTGCGCACATTCCAGACTCGTTCCTAGGAAGACGCGGACGGTATTGGCCATGTTATCTAATCCCATTCCTTGGTCTCGGTAAAAGTATCCAACAGAACCATTCCCTCTTTCCCACATGGGACCCTTAGAGGAGAGCATTTCTTCAACCCAAACATTGTAGGGTTTGTTGGCAGCAATTGAATCCTTAAGATACCGTACGAACGGATAACCGTCAGAACCCTGATTTCCTACTCTTGTTTTTGCACGCAAAATATCTGCCCAATAAACATACCAATTTTTATTGTACCCTTCCGATGCGAGTAACTTGTCGATCAGTTGCCCCCTTGCTTTACGATCTCTTTTAGCCAGAAACTCCTGAGCCTCTTCAAGTGTGGGAATTCGTCCGATAATTTTAAGATAGGCTCGGCGTAGAAAAGTTTCGTTGGATATTTCTTTCCCGGGACGTTGGTTGTAAGAGCGTAATTTCGCCTCGATAATTTTATCAATAAATTGTGCGTTGATTGCTAAGTCTCGTTCCGCGAGAGGACGATTGAAAGAGGGTAAGGCATCATGATTGGGAGGAAAGTTGTTTTTGACAAAAGCTTGATCGTTTTCGGTGAAAATATCCAAACTGATTCGAAAAAGTTGTAAGTCCTTGGATCTTTCAAGTAAAACATCCCCATCTTCGAAGTATTTGATTACCGTTCCGTTTATTTTCTGTCCATTTAATGAGTGGAAATCACGGTTCATTGCAAAAAGCGAATGACCGATTGAAAAAACAAATATAAAGGGTATAAAAAGAACCAATTTCATAATATTCTATAATTTGATGTCTGAGGAAATTTTCTGCAAGCTAAAACGAGGATTAATTCTTGATTGAGTTGCTCTGGAAACTGTAACAGATAGTAGTCGAAGGTCATTAAAGAACAGATTTTCCGAAAATAAAGTGGAAGGGTGCAAAAAATGATACTGCGTAAACCTGAGTGTGAACTATTAAGAGTAAAAGCATTTAATTTATCTCTGCCATGAGTCTGTGGTTTTGGACAAAAAACATTATTGATTTCGTTTATTTTACTGGGAATTTTTACATTGGTCGTAGGCGAAGTATAGTGCGATATGGCCAACGGGTATGGTAACAAGCAATCCAACGCCAAGGCAAATTACTCCCAGAATTTGAAGAAAGCCGATTGCAATAAAGAGGATGATTAGTTTTAACCAATTTCCCTTGGCAACCAATCTTGATTCTTGGATGGCTTCGATAAAAGATAATTCTGGACGGTCAGCCAGTACACAGGGAGAAAAAGTCCACCACATCGATAATATAATCCCGGGGATAATAAAAAATACAAAACCGATTCCGATTATGAATCCTAGTACGAGGGGGCCAAACATTTTTTCAATCGCATTTGAAAAGTCAAAAAGATCTCCTATGGCCATTTTTGTTCCATTTTGCTGAAATCTCTTTGCACAGGTAAAGAAATTCACTGCTAGCAGAGGAGCAAGAAGGGCTCCGATTCCAGTAGAACTTAGAACGCTGGATAAGACCAACCAAGAGATGGAGCCAATTGGATTTGCTTTGAAAAAAGAGAATGCTTCACCAATTGCAGAACCAATTGTAAAACTACCTCCTCCGCTTCGAATGTTACTGGTTTGATTACCGGGTTGGGGAATTTTGGTTTGTGCTCCCGGATTCTGTGCTGGGCTAGTTGTCTTTTGCTGCTGTGGTATTTGGATTCCAATGGCCGCAAATGTAGGAGATGAAATGGGTTCCCAATTAGGCATGCCTTCTTGCCAGGCTAGTGTTTCTATTCCAATTTGTTGAGCCACAAGCATCTGGTTGACTTGTGCAATTTCGTAGGGTCCTATTTGTTGTTGATTACTGTTGAGATATAAGCCCATTTAATTCTCTTAGGAAAGATCTAAGTTTTGGTCAAGTAAGGTTTGCCCGCTTGGAATTGCCAGATTCTAAATCCTGTGCATAGTAATGATTAAATCTTATGGCGAAATTATCCCCGAAAAGCATGTTTCTTAGCAGTTTTTTAATTTACTGCATTCTTAGCTTGTTTTTTTATTCCTGTGGTTCTGAAGAATCGAATAGTTCGAAACGAACCGACGGAAATAAATTGGGAGATTATCGACTGGATGAGTATGTGGGATCTGAGTCCTGCGCTGAATGTCATGCCGAGGCCCATGCCAAGTGGGAGGAATCACACCATTACCATGCGATGGAATTACCGGGGCCCGAAACAGTCCGTGCGGATTTTAATAATACAGAATTCGTAAATTACGGCGTCACCACCAAGTTTTTCATGGAGGATGAAAAGTACATGGTGGAAACCAACAATCAGGACGGGGATATGGAAACTTTTGAGATTGCCTACACCTTTGGTTGGGAGCCGCTTCAGCAGTTTTTAGTCAAGTTTCCGGACGGTCGAATGCAGGTTTTACCAACCTGTTGGGATGTTGATAAAAAAGAATGGTATCATTTGTATCCCGATGAAAAGATTGCTCACGATGATCCACTCTTTTGGACCCGTTCCATGCAAAACTGGGATCATATGTGCGCGGATTGTCATTCCACCAACCTGCGCAAGGAATTTGACGATGCTAAACAAACCTTCTCTACCGCTTATTCCGAAATGAATGTGGCCTGTGAATCCTGCCACGGGCCGGGCCGAGATCATGTTGAGTTTGCCAAAGAAGGAAAAGGGTGGGGGGAACTTGAACATTTTGGCTTTGCAGACATAAACAGTTCAAATGTCGCGCAAATTGAATCCTGTGCTAAGTGCCATGCCCGGCGTGGCTTTGTACACCCGGGGCACCATGCCGGCAGTAAGTTTCTTGATCACTTCCTACCTGAAGTGACACAGCCCTGGTCTCCCGATATGAGTGTCCCTACCTATCATGTGGACGGACAAATTGATGATGAAGTTTATGTATACGGATCTTATATTCAGAGTAAAATGTTTCACCAGGGGGTCAAATGTGTGGATTGCCATGATCCGCACACCGTAAAACTCCATACTTACACGAATCAATTGTGCACGCGTTGTCATGTGCCGAATGAAAAAAATCCTACCGGTTTTGACACATCTGCCCACCATTTTCACCAATCTGGAACACAGGGAGCCCAGTGTGTGGAATGTCATATGCCGGAAAAGACCTACATGGGAATTGATGCGCGCCGAGATCACAGTATCCGCATCCCACGGCCGGATCTTTCCGTCAAGCATGGCTCGCCCAATGCCTGCAACCGATGTCACACCGACCAAGATGCCCAATGGGCTACGGATGCAGTCGAACGGTTTAAGGGAACGGACCGACCGAAAGAAGTTCGTCACCCTGAAGCTTTTCATGCATTAAGAACAGGCAAGCCGGAAGCCGAAAAACTCCTTTTGGCAGCCTGTCAGGATCCCGAGTCTCCCGCTTTTAGCCGTGCGGGTGCAATGCTTGCCCTGCGCCGTTTTCTGAGTGATGCCTCCTTTGACGAAGCCCGTCGCAACCTGGACTCGAACCAATCAGTCCTCCGTGTTGCCGCTGTGTCCAAACTGGAAGACTTACCACCTGAGCAAAGCCATGCCTCGCTTGTGCGCATGCTTCACGACCCTATTGTATCGGTGCGAACCGAAGCGGCCCGCATTCTTTCGCGCTCTCCACAAACTCTATTTGAAGAGAGCGATTACAAACTTTTCCGCGTGGTCTTTCAGGAATTAAAGAAACGGTTTGAGTACAATCTTGACCGTCCAGAATCTCACTTGTCACTTGGTATTTTAGCCGAGAATCAAAATGACCCGATTCTCGCCGAGGAACATTACCGTTCTGCAATTAAGCGTGAAAGTACCTATGTGCCCGCCCGAATGAACTTAGCTACTTTGCTCAGTAAGCGTGGACGAAACCGAGAAGCTGAAAAACTTCTTCGCGAAGCCATTCGCTATCAGCCTACATGGGGACAGGTTTATTATTCACTCGGTCTACTTTTAGCCGAGGATCGTTCCCGACTGCCCGAAGCCACCCGTACCCTTGAAAAAGCCGCCGGTTATGCACTCGATAATCCCCGGATCTTTCACAACCTTGCTATTGCCTATTGGCAGCAGGAAAAAGTTGACCCTGCAGTTACCGCTTTTCTGCGGGCCATCGAACTGGAGCCCAATAATCCTCAATTTGTGCAAAACCTGCTACAATTGCTTGCTCAAAAGCAAAGATGGAAAGAAGCTTTACCCTATGCCCGCCGAATGGTTGAATTAACCCCAAGAAATCCACAGGCAATAAACTTCCTTCGTCAAATCGAACAGTCAATCAGTCCCTAGTTTTGAAGTAGAAGTTACTATTCTATTTGAGTTCAATTCAGGTATTTGAATTAGTAAGTTCTCTGTAGTTAGTTAGACGTCTGAAAAATAACCATCATCTCTTGTCTGTTGCCATTCCATTTGATGAGGATCTTTGGCTTCAAATTGGATTGGGTTTTTATCGACTGACTTGAGGTAGTCGTGCTTCCTTATTTTTTCCTGCATTTCCCTCCATTCCGCCTCGCCCACAAGAATTGAACTTCCTTGGTCTGTAAAGATTAGGACAGGTTGTCCTGTTTGATTTGTCTTCTCAATCAATGCGGAAAGTTTACCTTGTGCAATCCACGACTTAATCGAATCCATAACTTAAGCTAATCGAGTATATTATAAAGTCAAATGGTAGTTTGTGTTATTTGGAAATTTTTTGAGATGGCGGGGAAGGGCGGTACCTATCTTTACAGAAACGGAAGAAAAGGCTAGAAAAGCAATTTTCATATCAAGTAATTTCAGATTTATGTAGTTTATCGATTTGTGTTACATCTTCACTACAAGTCTTACCGCTCAAAGGTTACCAACAATTTATTTTAATGTATTGTCGGGAAATAATCGGAACTATCCATAGGTAATCGAATGATATCGGATTACCGATTGTCATTTTGTATGTGGGGACCTGTACCCCAAATCGAAGTGGTATTTACCTTCTCCTTATTGTGTGGTGGAGAGAAGAGAAATCGATTACTTGCGAACTTGTTTAATAATATTCTCGGTTTCAGAAACAATTACATCCCCCATACTGCTCGAACCGCTTCTCAAGTCGACCAGTTCAAGAATGTAGGTGTAAGTTTTAAAAATAACCTTATTTTGATATTCTCGATTTTCGAAAATCTTTTGAGTCAGTACATAGTCGGGTTGATTTGCCTGGGCTCTTCCCTGCTGTGCCTTGGCAAACCGGATAAATTCATTAAGGCTCGCATTTGAACTCGAACCTGCAATACGGGCCAAACCGGATTGAGTAATCACATTTTTCAAACCATTAATCCGCAGAGCCTCCGGGAATTCTACAGCAACCTGTGCCGTCATCGGTCCAATCGCGATACGGGGTGGTTGTCCACTTGCGGTTTTTGCGAGTGGGGACTGCATTAATTTAACAAACATCTTGCTTGAGAATTCGTCGAGGTCACGGACGGTAAGGTCACGATATTCAGTTACTTGGGATGAGTCCACCCGTATGGTTTTGCCACTCTGGCAGGAGGAAAAAAACAAGGCGATGGCAGTGGGAATAGCAAAAAGAAGGAAGGAATTTTTCATAAATTAAATTGGTGGAGGATTTTTAAGAATTAGATTCCTTTAAAAAGGACCCGGAAGTCAGAGGCATTCCCTCGGGGGTCAACATCTTTTATCGAGATGATTTGATTACCGTTCAAGCTCGAACGGTTCCAGGAAGAGGAGGAAGAGTCTAAAGTGCCACTTTCATCCAGCCAGTCAAATTTGTAGTTGAAGCGAATAGGATGGGTTGATGAGTTTTGAATTTCCACCTGAGCGATCAGTTTACCATCGACCCGTTTCTTGGACGAGCGGAGAACCTTGATTGGGCGAGTTTTCTTGTCGGCGTTGACAATTTGATTGATCGAAGTTCCTTCGGATCCGGCATTATCATAGGTTGCCACGGGACTCTTATTATAGGTGGAACAACTGGAGACCAGTCCGAGGAGTACAGTGGCGAGCGAAATTGGTTTTATCACAGTTCTGAGTGGTTTGAATGGTTGAAAATGTATAAGTTAGCTTACTTACGGGCCAACACAAGAGGCTTCGTTTCATTAACATTATTCAGGGCAATGCCTTGGTCAAATGAGAAATTACTGATCTCCTTAATTGGATTTCCACGTCGTATGGATTTGAGGTAGACAAAATTGGTCAGGCTTTGCGGATTGACCTGAAGATCAATTTTTGCTCCAGCTCCCGTCTGCACAGAAAAGGAACCGTTTTTCGGAGTCTTAATTTTCTGCACGAGGACCTGTTTGGGAAGGGTGTACCATGATCTTTCATCCGCCTGAGTCAATGCTTCTGCGGCAACCACCTTGGCGATCGCTGAAAAAATCATTACCGCAGCACTGTCCTGCTGTTGATCTTTGGTGGCCGCTTCAATGGCGACTTGTGATGCCACCGCAAGAGTGGTTTGGATCAGAGCCTTGGCAATTTGTCCCGGAAGCTTGGCCTTGAACTCGGCACTGACGACCGCGTCCATATCGACCAAGGTTTCCATTTGCGTGGACTCGGAACCTAATAATATGGATGCACTTTCATCATAATCATTTCGGTATTGCAAGCGGGGTAGGGCAAAGGGAACATACAGCACTCCACCCGGTGGCGGACCGTTATAAAAGAGGAAGAGGGGGAGACGGAATTTTTCCTCCACCCGGTAGGGAGCACTCCCGCTTTCCATTAGAACATAAGTGGTGGATTCCGCTCCCGGACCCGCTTTTTTCTCATCCCGGAGAAAACTTTTACCCGAGCCAAGCACATCGGTTAGGTTCTTCTTGGTCGTGCCAAAATCGAATTGCTCGCCACCGCGGTTGTTGAGAACGAGGCGAATGTAATCGCCCATCGGATTGTAAAAGTCCTGATAGGTTTTACTTAATTCCTCATCCACCAGATTGCCAATTTGAACGGTATCAGATTCCATAAAGTTTTTGTATTTCAGGTCTTTCTTCTCGATTGCGTCCTGTTCCGCTTCCATGACCATCTTCCGGCTAATCTCCTTGGCCTCCTGTCTTTTGAACTTCAACTCGGTGAAAGCGGATTGGGTAGCTGTATTGTCACCCCTTTCTAATGCTCGAAGGGCCCGATAAATCTCAAGCATGTTCCGGTCGTAAAAATGACCAACATATTCCCCGAGCCCTTTATTTTTTGCTTTAATCGCACCGCCAATAAATTTCTCGTCGGCAATCGACTTGGCATTTCCAATATGTATATCCGAAAGTTCATTCATTCGGTTGGCACGGGCTACAGAGGCCATTTCCAAATTCCAGAGTAATTCCTCATCGTGACCGGCCTTGATTGACTCACCTGCTTTCTCGAGGTGCACGAGGGCGGATCCCTCGTCTCCTATATCCCAGGAATTACGGAATTCCTGGGTGCTTTGCTGGTACGATGCACAGGAGCAGAAAAAGAGGACTGATTGAAGGATGAGTAGGCGAAAGATTGATTTCTTGTACATTTTAGGAAAAAAGAAAGTGATTTAGTCAGCAAGTCTGGCAAGAGGAAGATTTTCTGGTTCGACATTAGTATCGATTCCAAGATCCTCAATAATTTTACAGGTGGCCACATCGGCTTGTACATCGACCACCTCGATCTGTCCGATCTTGGTAAAGGTCGTACCGGACATCACTTTTTTGGTAATGGGATGGATGATTTTTTTTGCGATACCGACATCATAGAGCTGTCCCTTTTCAATCCCGTTTTGATAGCCTGACAAAATGGTGCATTGATTCCCGACTTTTTGATAAACATAAATTTTTTGTTCAAAATTGGCCGCAAAACTTTCCGCCATTTGCCGTGCTGAATCCTTGGCAAACTGTTCCACTTTTTTCATCCGGTTCAAATCTCCGCCAGTCTGTTCGCCAAATAAATCCTCATCCCATTGACCATTGTATTCCGGCACCTCAAATGTTTTTTGGTCTTCCGGACGGTCGCGGTTAATGAGTTGCATACTGGCGGATACGAAAATATCGCGGTTTAATCGGGTGGAATCATCAAGCGGGTTGGTCATTTTGGTCTGCTTTTCAACAAAGGCAGTCACCCGGCAATTCAGGATGTATTTTGGTTTACGAATCATCTTTTTTTCAACCGCTTCAAAAATATCGGAATAACTTAATTCTGCATCCAAATTTGATTCACTGACAATACTGTCGAGTTCGACAACGGCATACTTCCCGGTTTGATTCAAATAAGTTACAAAATGGACAGGGAGTGCCTGAAGATAGGCATCGAGTGAAGGAGGGGCGAGTTTTTGAACCGCGGGAGTTGCTTCAATTTTCCGCAGAACGATTGGTTCCTTCTGAGCAAAAAGAAAGAATTGAGGAACAAGAACGAGTAAGCAAAGGGAAAGAATTTTCATTAGAAAAGAGATTTATTAAGATTAATTTCGGGGACTTCGAATTTAGAATTTTTTAAATATTCCATCATACCCTCGGCAATTTTTTGTTCGTTCTCTGTGAGGACCGCTCCCGCCTTGGCGTTTTCAAGGAAAAGTAATTGAGTACGCCATCTTTCATACTCCTCCGGGCTGGGTTGGATTGAAATAGAAATCTTCATACCCTCATGTGCATTGATCAACCTTTCCTCCGAGGTATGCCCAGCATGTCTAATCTTAAGGCGATGAATTCCCTTGGGGATTGATAAGCTCTGTGTCGCGGATGAATTCCCCAGTACGAGTCCGTCAATTTCAACCTCGGCACTAGTGGAAATAATATCGAATTCATTTCCCGATAAAATTAAATCACCTCTTTCATTTTTAATAAACTGGGGCATTTTCATTCCCTGAAGCTTGGCCTCGATCATTACCTTTACTCCCTCGCTACCCAAGTTTTGTGCTGCGATCGGATTATTGATTTCCTTCTGGCTTGCATTTTTGAATTGGCTCACTGACCGGGCTGCGAGCAGGTCCGATTGGAAGATATGTTTTGAAATTTCTGAAACGGCGTCGTCGATTAAATCGGAAAGGATAGAATCCTTCGCTAGCTTAACACTGACATTTCGTGTGATAGGAAATTTTTTCTCCAACCGAAAGCTCTTCCCTAAAAAAGAACCCCCATTTGAAACTGAGTGAATTCGGTAACTCGCCCGCAGCTGGTAAGTGGTCACCTTTCGATTTAATGTTGGGAGTTCAACGCTACTTTCCTGCAAGTCATTTAAAGTGCCAATTACAAAGCAATCGGCACCCAGTATGGAAGATAGTTCCTTAATACTATTATTAGATAATGAGCTTAGTAAACCTGCCTGCTTGGACTGGCCTTGCAATTGAGAAAGTCCACGGGTGATCATTTCCGGTGAAATAATTTGAAAGCCAAAATCAGAAATTTCTGCGGTAAGCAGATCGGAAAAAGAATCTGCCTGATTGCTGTATTGATTACCCAGTCGATTTAAAACATAAATGGCTGCAGAGGTTGGCTTTGCCACGCTCGAAATAGATTTTCCGACTTGCTGGCTTTTGTTAATGGTTGCTTGCGCTACAAGATTGGAGGGGTTTCCCAAACAACATGCACATGCCAGGAATAAAAAGCACAGGGATTGAATTTTGTAGTGAATCATTGGTTGTAGGATAGATGGAAAAAGCATAATTTGATCAGATATGGCTCAAATGTAAACTTTTATTTCGAATTAATAGCTATTCAGACTATATGAATTCAGTAAATAACTCAAAATCTTTAAACACCATACGATAGTGTAGAAGTTTTATTGAGAGGAAATTGATTCCATTATCTAATCTTGTCGCCGAATCTTGATGAGAATTATTCTTGAGCTTTTAAAAAAAGCAAATCATCTAACTTGCCTACTTCAATTTACCGGTATCGTAATCGTAAAAATAGGGTCTTCCGTCCTTCTTGGTTATGAAATAGAGCCAATTTGCGGAGGAGTGCAGGAAGAGATGTGGGTAAACGCCCTGTGCTGTCCAATGCCAACCCAGTTGTTCATTCCATAGCCAGAGGTCCCTGCTTTCTCCTGCATGCGAAAAAAGCCAACCCAGATCCACATGGTATAACCAACCGCCAGGGTAGGGGCGGAAGGAACCAAACCAGGTAGATGTTCGCCAACCGCCGGCGATTTCGGGCAATTCATTCCACCAAGACCGTGGAGTAGAAGGGGATATCTTTTTAATTCCCCCCAAGGACTCGCCCACATTATTACGCACATAGGCACGATAGTAAAAGGTCTGGCCATTCTGAGTTGTTTGATAATCTGCAAAGAATGGATCGGTTTGATTATGATCTATTCCTGAAATCCGTTCAGAATTCAAAAATTGAAGGTTAGTCGAAACGAGGAATCCTTTTTCGCTTATGATTGATCCTCCGTCCGTGAGGATTTTTCCGTACAACCTTGAAGTACCATTTTGTTCATTTCTAGAATCCAGGGTCCGCACAATTGCAAGGTATCCTTTACTGTGCAGAGTGGAATTCTGATCAATCAAAGGGGGTTGGGTGGCATTGTGGTCGCCAGTGGTATTATGGTCAATGATGGGCGTACTGGTTTGATTATTCTCGGAGGGAGGCGAGAGGTCATCAACGGTGTCGTTAACCAGGGAAAGGGTGAAGAATTCCCAAAACACGCCAACTTTGTTCTGCTTGGCTTTGACTCGTAGGTATAGGGTGGATGAATTATTCTCATAATCAAAGACTACCGCAGTGCGGAGTGTATTGTTGGCATCGATGGTAAATAGGTGATTATGGGAAATGTTTTCGTTGATATCGTTAAACTTGACTATGTGAGAGTCATTGAGGTCAGGGTCGATCACAGTGAACTGCCCGACGACTGTACCGATTGGCTGGTTTTCCATGATTTTCAGACTACTTAAAGTGAGTCCCGTTGGGAGGGTATCCGCCACCGAATTCGCATCCCTTGGATCGGAACCGTAGGCAATCTCCTCGGCATCGGAGTAGCCGTCTCCGTCATCATCAGTATCATAAGCATCCTCGATTCCGTCACCATCAAGGTCTTCCAATACATTGAGGATTTGTACCGTGAAATTCTGCTTGATCCATGCGTCTTGCTGGTCGCGTACCTTTGCCTGTATGGTCAGGGTGGAATTGGCTTCAAAGTCTAGAGTGGAGGCGGTGCGAAGGGTTCCGTTTGTATCCACGCTGAAGAAATGATTGTCATTGGAACCATCTACCAAAGAAAATGTTAAGGTGGTTGAAGGTTCTTCTTGTACTCGTTTTTCAATCTCGAGCCAACGATACCAGATTGAACCACTACTTTTTGAGATACCCTCTGGACCCTCGTCATTAATTACAAATTCAACGATTGAACTATTGCCGTCGGGAGTATCAGTGAAGGGGTAGTCAGAAGTGGGTTGAGCATCGTGGTAGTCAAGGAAATCGCCATTCCCACGATTATCATTTGCCTCGGTCACAGATATCTTGCCTGGACCAAAGTCGACTTCAAAGTAATCTCCTGTTCTCGTTTCCCCGTTTACAACTTCGGTTCTACGTCCGCCTACATCTGAGCGATATTCACCAGTATCAAATATTCTTTTACCCCCCACATAAATTTGAAATCGATCTCGTGCAGTAAGTGGATCCCACCAAAGTTTAATTTTCGCAGATGAATTACCAATATCAATCGTTTCAGAAATACGAGAAGAGCTGCCCGCTGTTGGTGGAGGTAAGTCTATCTTTTCAAATTTTGTGGTGGAGTCGAAATCCGGATCGTGCGCTGTTAACTGTCCAACCACGGTGCCTACCGGTTGGTTTTCGGCAACCTGAAGGGGAGCGGTTGTGTTCAAGTCAGCTGGTGCTTCATTGAGGTCGAGCAGACTGATTGAAAAATTGCCTTCCATTTTATAACCATGCTGGTCACTTACCCGTACCCGAATTGAATAGCTGGAAGCATTATTTTCAAAATCAAATATGACTGCAGAAACGAGGGTACCGTTTGGATCGAGAGTAAAGAATGGATTACCGCCCGATCCATTACCATCGGCAAGAGAGTAGGTGAGGGTGTTGTTGGCATCGGAATCGGTGGCATTAAATTCAGTGATGAAGGTACCGACGGGTTGGTTTTCCAAAATGCTTAGAACCGTGGTGGCATTAAGATCGGTGGGTGCCCGGTTACCCAGGGAATTGGCATCCTTGGGATTACTGCCAAAGGCGACCTCCTCGCCGTCGAGGTAGCCGTCCCCATCGGTGTCTTGCACCGTGGAATTAGTCTCATAATAAATTTCCGCTTTGTCCGCCAGTCCGTCCCCATCGGTATCGAC
>NZ_CAXLMO010000116.1:0-9347 GCF_964187635.1 Candidatus Seribacter sulfatis
TGTGGAAGTACCTGAATCCAAGACTGATGGTAAAGTGGCACGTAATCTGGATAGGGATGATATGGTATCCAATGTCTTCAACAGTTTTTGTGCCACCACGATCCAGTGTGCCCGTTGTCATGAGCATAAGGGGGATCCGATTGGGCAGGATCACTATTACAGTTTGCAGTCGGTTTTTGCGGCGGTCGACAAGGCGGACCGAATATATGGGCTCGATCCAAAAGTGGCCCGCAAAAAAGAACAATTATCAATCCAACAGGGAACTCTTGCCCGGGAAGTCGCTTTGGCAGTGAAGGAATTGAAAAAGAAAGGAGCGGGAGAACTTAAGAAATTGAATGACCGCCTCTCCAAACTTCAGAAGAGTAATGGTATTGCGACTCGGGTGCCAGAGCATGGATACCACAGTCAAATTGTTCAACGCCCTGACTCAGTTAAATGGGTGCAGGTGGATCTGGGAAAGAGGCAGAAGATCAAGTCCGTTTTATTACATGCATGTTACGATGATTTTGCCGGGATCGGTGCGGGTTTTGGATTTCCCAAGCGATTTAAAATTATTGCCTCGAATAAGGAAGACTTTTCCAGGAATCAAATATTGGTGGACCGCACGAAGAAAGACTTTGCAAATCCCCGCCTTGAGCCTGTTTCCTTTAAGGTAAATTCCCATGCCCGTTATTTGAGAATTGAGGCAACCAAACTGGCGGAGAGAAAGAACGATTATATTTTGGCATTAGCTGAACTTCGGATCCTCGATGAAAATTTGGAAAATCTGGCGATGGGAAGAAAGGTCACCGCTCAGGACAGTATTGAAGCACCGATTCGTTGGCGAAAATCGAACCTGACGGATGGGAAATGGTCCAAAAGTAAAGATCCCGAGAATTCCAAACAACTTCATGCTCTCCAAAAGGAACGCGAAATATTTCTCTCATCCTTGCAAACAGATAAGGAAAGGAAAGAACTGGCTAGTAAAAAAAAGGAACGGAAGGAGGTCGAAAAAAGCCTCAAGGCCTTGCCGGAAGGAAAAATGGTCTACGCCGCGACCACGCATTTTAAACCTCGCTCAAATTTTAAACCCACGAAAGGCAAGCCGCGGAGGATCCATGTTCTGCATCGGGGAGAAGTTAACCAACCACGGGACCCTGTTCGCCCTGGTACGATTCCACTTTTAGCCAAAGAAAAATGGGAGTTTGATCTGCCGGAGGTACATGATGAAGCGGAGAGACGGGCGGCTTTGGCGGAATGGATTGTCCGCGAAGATCACCCGCTCACTTGGCGGGCGATTATAAACCGGATCTGGCAATGGCATTTCGGTCAACCGATTGTGGGGACGCCCAATGATTTTGGTCCGCTCGGTCAATCACCGACTCATCCGGAGCTTTTGGACTGGCTGGGGGTTTACTTCCGTGATTCTGGAGGTTCGTTCAAAAAACTCCATAAGCTTTTGGTGATGAGTGAAACCTATCGGCAATCCTCGCTGGAGGACGGAGATAAATCGAAAATTGATTCGAGTAACCAGTGGCTCTGGCGAATGAACCGGAGAAAACTTTCGGCGGAGGAAATGAGAGATGCGGTTTTATTGGTGAGTGGTAAACTGAATCTGGAAATGGGAGGGCCTGGGTTTTACCTTTTTAATTTAGAGCAAACTGCTCATTCTCCTCATTATTACTATCACAAATTCGATCCCGAAGATCAAAAAAGTCATCGTCGATCTGTTTATCGCTTTGTGGTGAGGTCGCAGCCTAATCCGTTTATGACAACACTCGATTGCGCTGATTCCTCTCAGAGCACTCCGAGACGTAATGAAACCCTGACCGCGTTGCAGGCACTCAGTCTGCTTAACAATAAGTTCACGCTTGCGATGTCACAGCATTTTGCCGATCGACTGACAAAAGAAGGGAAAGGGAGCGGTTATCAGATTAAAGCCGGCTTTAAACTGGTTGCCGGTCGTCTGCCAAATCCCGAAGAATATCAGTTGCTGGTGCAGTATGAGGAGAAGCATGGTATGGCCAATCTTTGCCGGTCCCTGTTCAGTCTGAGTGAATTCTCCTTTATTGATTGATGATGAACTTATCTCCGATTTCACGCCGTTCCTTTGTATCTCAATCCACGATGGGAGGGTTGGCCCTTGCGTCAATGTTATCAAGGGAACCCTTACAGGCTGGAGTTGGTTTGCCCGCCGGCCTGCATCATCCACCACGGGCTAAGCGGGTGATTCAATTATTCATGGCCGGTGCGGCCAGTCATATCGATATGTTTGATCACAAACCGGAATTGATCAAGAGGCATGGGAAAGAGTCAGATTTTGGTGAGCATGTCGAAGCTTTTCAGAATGGATTGGGTCCATGGATGAAGTCTCCATTCGCATTTAAGAGATACGGGCGATGTGGAAAGTTACTGAGCGAGATCGTGGAGCCCCTCGGTGAAGTGGTGGATGATATTTCATTCGTACATAACATGGTGGGCAAGACGGGGGTGCATAGTCAGGCCACTTACTTACAGTCCACAGGTTTCCAATTGCCCGGGTTTCCCGGTGCCGGTTCCTGGGTGAGCTATGCGTTGGGTTCGGAAAATGAGGACTTGCCGGCTTTTGTAGTGCTACCGGATCATCGTGGGTTTGCTTCCAATGGCCCCAAGAACTGGGGGAGTGCATTTCTACCGACGCACACGCAGGGAACCACCATTTTTCCCCAGCGTTCGAATCCGATCGAGGATCTGCATCCTCAGGCAAACTTTGTGACCAGGGAGAGTCATGGTGAAGGAATAAACCTCATTAATCAACTGAATCGGATGCACCAGCAAAAGCGTCCCCTCGACCCACGATTGGATTCCCGTATCCGAAGTTACGAACTTGCGGCCCGGTTACAATTATCAGCCACCGATGCCCTCGATCTTTCCAATGAACCTGACCATATTTTAAAAATGTACGGGTTGGAAAATCCAAAAAAGGAGTATCCCAAGGAGATTAATCCGGAAGAGGAAACCGAATACTTTGGCAGGAAATGCCTGATTGCCAGAAGGCTGATCGAGCGGGGCGTTCGTTTCGTTCAGGTATGGAGCGGGAATGATAATGGATTTCCCCGTCGTAACTGGGACAGCCATGAGGACATGACCCGGGATCACCCATCTCTTTCCCTTGGTATGGCCCGGGGGACGGCTGGTCTGATTAAGGATTTAAAGCAACGCGGTTTGCTTGAGGATACCATTATTCACTGGACCACGGAGTTTGGACGGATGCCCAGTAGTCAGGGAAGCAAGGGGAGGGATCACAATCCCTTCGTGTTTACCAACTGGTTTGCAGGAGGGGGCTTTCAAGGGGGAATGACACACGGGGAGAGCGATCAGTGGGGATACAAACCACTAGACCGAAAGAATCCCACAACCGTGTACGATACTTACGCCACCATGCTTCACCAACTTGGATTTGATCACGAGCGATTGACGGTGCGACACAACTCAATCGATCGGCGCCTCACGGATGTTCATGGTCATGTGGTCACGGATATTCTTGCTTAGTGTCTTCGATTCTCAAATCCTACTGGTATGAAAAATTTAATGCCTTTTCTCGTTTTTGTTATTCTTTCAAGTTTTGTCCTGGGTGCCAAACCAGTCTCTTTATTTAATGGCAAAGATCTAAGTGGCTGGAGAAAAGCCAACTATGTGGTCGAGGACGGTACAATTGTCTGCAAGGGGGGCAATCTGGTTTCGGAGAAGGAATACTCTAATTATGTGTTCGAATTCGAATTTCTTTTGCCACCCGGCGGTAACAATGGGTTGGGTATACACTATCCCGGAAAGGGAGATGCGGCTTACGCGGGTATGGAATTGCAAATACTCGATAACTCTCACAAGCGATATGCGAAACTCAAGGATTACCAGTACCATGGATCACTCTACACCTTAGCTGCAGCCAAGCGTGGCCATCTTAAGCCTGTTGGTGAGTGGAATCGTCAGAAGGTAACGGTTAATGGCCCGCTTATCAAAGTGGAACTGAACGGAACGGAGATTCTTAGTGCAGATTTGGATGAGATCAATCAAGCCAAGCCCAAGCATAAAGGAGCCAAACGGCGTAGCGGTCACATCTGTTTCTGTGGTCACGGAGCACCTGTGAAGTTCAGGAACATCACCATCCTCGAGTTGCCCGAGGGCAAGTAATTCGTTGTCCCTCCCGCTTGCCGGGATGCGATCCTTTGTTTAGCCGGACTTTTGGGCTAGGTAGACAGTTCCCTTCGACGTGTCTTCGGTTATAGGATTATTAAACTCTATGGTATGACCTTCAGACGACTCAAAGACTTTGCCTAATCGATCGATGAAGGATGATTCTGGTTTTCCGTCTGCCCAAATCGCAAAAACTCCCCCCGGTTTCAAGTGCTGCTTGAGTTCATTCAATCCTTCTTCGGTGTAGAACCGGGCATTGGTCTGGTACAAAACATTGCTTGGCGTATGGTCAATATCGAGAAGAATGACATCGTGCTTTTTTGCTGGATTTACAGAATTGAAATGATTGTCAGTATCTTGAGAAAGAGCGAAAAAATCGGCATGAATCAAATGGCACCGATGATCACCAGTTAAAGATTCGCCCAAGGGAACCAACCCATTCTTATGCCATTCGATTACGGGTGCTAGGTATTCGATAACGACAAGCGAGCTTACTCGTGGATCTTCCAGTGCTGCGACCGCAGTATATCCCAACCCGAGGCCTCCCACCACTACATCTAGATCGTCTCTTTCCATTAAATCAAGCCCGAGCTTGGCGAGCTGATGTTCTGCTTCATGAAATAGACTGGACATTAAAAAATCGTCACCCAGTTTGACTTCATAGACATCAATATCCCCCAGTTTCGGTATTCTTCTGCGGCGCAATACCAAGTCACCTATGGGGGTGGAATTAAAGTCCAGTTCTTCGAAGATCAAAATCTTTTTCCTCCTTAAAATTAAAGAATTATACAGTACCTAGCGTCTGAGCTTGCGGTCGTAAAACTGTTCATTTTTTGGGCGACGGATCGGGAGGGAAAGACCACTGGTGGAATCGAGTTCATTAAATAGTTTTTCACGAAGTTCTAGGATACGTTCCTGGTAAGCGGGTACATGGATTAGATTATGACGTTCATGTGGATCGGAATTTAGATCATAAAACCCGTTCCGGTCCCACACACCATGATAAAAGACGTATTTTTCTTTATCTGTACGGATGGCGAGGGTTGTCGGGGTGGCTGGGAAATTCCATTCCCAGTGGTATTCATAAACGAAATGATCACGCCATTTATGCTTTGGCTTCTTTCCCTGAAGTAATGAAAGGAAGGAGTCTCCGTCCATCTTGGGATTGGCTGGTAATGCAACTCCCGCGTATTCCAGAATGGTGGGAGCAATATCCACATTGAGAGTCATGTTTTCAATGCGGGCACCCGGCTTGATCAACTTGGGATGGCGGGCGAGCATGGGAATGCGGATGGATTCCTCGAAGGCATCGCGTTTGTCGTAGAATCCATGCTCTCCGAGGGCGAAACCATTATCCCCGAGATAAATAACCAGGGTGTCTTCGGTCAGTTTGAGCTTATCCAACTGGTTGAGGACTCGACCAATATTCTCGTCCAATGCATGAACGGTCTCGCAAAAATTATGATACAGTTCATCGAAGTCCGGGACGGGATCTTTATCCAACGCACCCGTTTGCATATGGTCGATCCCATGAATTCCATACCTGCGTTCACGAATCCAATTGGATTGCGTTTGATAATTCTCCTCGGTGTTTGCCATGGTTTCCGGGTAGTCGATCTTTTTGTCCGAATAGCGTTCGGCATGGCGGGGAGGGGGCTGGAAAGGGTAGTGGACTGCCTTGTATCCGATTTGGAGAAAGAAAGGTTTTTTCTTTTTATTGGGCTTGGATACTTGGTTGAGCCAACTGATCGCCTGATCAGTAAGCAGATCGGCATTGTATCCCTTGAATGATTTCCTCTTGCCATTAATGTTGAATGTGGGATCGAAATAAGTTCCCTGACCGGCAAAACTAACCCAGTGATCAAAGCCTTTTCGGGGGGTGTCGTCTTCATGCCCCATATGCCATTTTCCCACATACCCAGTTTGGTATCCTGCATCCTGTAAATACTCAGGGAAAAACATGGTGCCTGGCGGCACGGGCCGCTGGTTATCAACCACCCGATGATTTCGCATATATTGTCCGGTGAGAATGGAGGCCCGGCTGGGAGAACAGAGAGATGTGGTGACAAAGGCATTGGCCAGATGAGCACCCTCAGTGGCAAGGCGATCCAGGTTGGGAGTCTCCAGGAATTCAGGAGATTCCTCCATGAAGCTCATAAAATCATACCGGTGATCATCGCTGAGTATGACGACGATGTTTTTGCCTCTAGCAGCAAGAGGCACGAATAAAATGTATATGAACGCAGTAAAGGAAAAGCAGGAAACGTATTTCATAAGTGAATTTTTTTGGATGCAGATAATTTGTGGGTACGGAAATTGAAGTTGTTTTAATATTGTTTTTATAATCGATTTCTGTCCACTTGGTTTTGATCCCGTTTTTGCCAAAGTTTGGCGAGTTCATTGGCTTTTTGAGGATTTCGTTCGGCCAAGTCGTTTAATTCATTTGGATCCACGCTGAGATCATAAAGTTCCCATTTGGCCCTCTTTTTTTGATCTTTATTGAAGACGAGTTTCCAATTTCCCGTGCGGATAGCTTTGCCTCTCGCATGATGGAAAAAAAGGACTGCTGGGTCTGCTTGTTTCTTACCGAATAGAGCAGGTAGAATGGATCGGCCATCCCAAGCGATTCTCTTTTTTCCCGCTGAGGTTTCTGGCGGAGTGATTCCGGTGGCTTCGATAATGGTGGGTACCAGGTCAACGAGATGTGATAGGGTTTGGTTGGTGGATCCCTTTGTTTTAATTTTTTTTGGCCAGTGAGCAATCATAGGTGTATGGATTCCCCCTTCATGGTCATATTGTTTGAAGAAGCGATAGGGTGTATTGGATAAATTGGCCCAGCCATACCCATAGCTCTGGTAGGTAATTTCTGGACCAGGCATAATGTGAGTGAGGTTCCCGGGTTTCATTGATCTACCGTCCCTGGTTTTTTCTGGGAGGTAGTCACCTTTTCTATTAGGCGGGTATTCGACATGGCACCCTCCATTATCGATGGTAAAAAAGACGAGAGTATTTTCAAGTTGTCCGGATTCCCGTAAGTGATCGATCACTTCACCAATGACACGATCCATTATGCTAACCTGAGCGGCATAGACTTCCATGCGCCGTTCCTGCCAGGCTTTGTGCTTTTCATCTTTCCATGCAGGAATATTAGGGTGACGGGGGGAAAGTTTAACTGACTGGTTAATGACTCCCAATGCTTTCATTCGTTTGAGGCGTTTTTTCCTTAGTTCATCCCAACCAGCAGAGAACTTTCCTTTGTAGTTATTAATTTCATCTTCCGGTGCATGAAGGGGCCAATGGGCCGCAGTGAAGGGCAGATAGAGAAAGAAAGGTTGATCTGTCGGAGACTTTTGGAGGAATGAAATCGCTTCTTTTCCAATCGCGTTAGTAAAATAGTAATCCTCATCGTCCATAAATTCATGGTCGATTGAAGTTCGGTTTCTTTTGAGACCCTCAGGGGAAAAGAAACTACTTGCCCCGCCAAGGATTCCATAGAAGTAATCAAATCCGCGTTGATCGGGATAGACCGCATCTCGTCCATTGTTTTGTGTGAATTTCCCCGCGAGGTGCCACTTGCCCATCATACCGGTAGCGTATCCGTTTTGCTTAAGAACTTCGGGGAGACTGATGCAGTGTGGATGAAGGGTGCCGTTTTTTAGGGAAGTTCGGTGATACACTCCGGTGAGCATGGAAGCACGGGACACCCAGCACATATTTTCGCTGTAGAAATTTGTGAAGCGAACACCCCCGTTGGCTAGGGAATCCAAATTCGGGGTGCGAATCTCTCCGCCGAAACATCCTAGATCGGAGTAACCCATATCGTCCGACATAATTACTAGAATGTTGGGTTTTCCGGAAAGCTGGAGAAATCCTGTAAACAAGAAAACTAAAAGTAAAATGTTTCTCATATAATAGGATGGAAGAGAAGAAGGCTTTCGGGTCAATTATTAACCGTTGATCCGAAGGATATTATTTTTAGATTATAGATTTCAGCGTGACCTTTTCTTCTTCTGCCAATTAAATGATTATTTGCTCAGTACTTAAATTATGAAAATATTTCTCATCACTCTTACAAGCTTCCTGTTCCTTTCATGCGTGGCCTTGGCCAAGAAACCAAACTTTGTCTACATCATGGTGGATGATGCCGGGTACGGGGATTTTTCCTGTTTTGGTCAGAAAAAATTTAAGACTCCGAATGTGGACCGGATGGCCAAGGGGGGAATGAAGCTGACCGACTTCTATGCTTCCAGTACGGTTTGTGCACCTTCCCGTTCCAGCCTGATGACCGGTCATCATTCGGGCCGTGGTTACATCCGCGGTAATAAAGAGATCAAACCCGAAGGGCAACATCCGTTACCCATGAAGGCAGTGACTATCCCTGAAGTTTTAAAGCAGTCAGGTTATGTTTCGGGTATGTTCGGTAAATGGGGACTGGGTGCTCCCGGTACCGAAGGTGATCCAATGAATCAGGGTTTTGATCGCTTTTATGGACTGAACTGCCAGCGTCAGTCTCATAATTTTTATCCCACCCATGTATGGAGCGATCGGAAAAAGGTCATGCTGGATCGTAAGCATTACTCTCATACATTGATTGCGGACGAGTGCCTGAAGTTCATTCGGGTAAATAAGGATAATCCATTTTTCTGCTACGTTCCCTTCACGATTCCTCATGCGGCGATGCAGTCTCCCGAAAAGCGGATTGCTCCCTGGAGGAAGAAGTTTCCCGAATTTGAAAAGGTTACCGGGAAGTATGGAGGTTCGGTGATCACCAATCCGGTGGCTGCCTTTGCGGCGATGATGGAGCATATGGATGAAGATGTCGGGCGGATTCTTGATCTTCTGGAAGAACTTAAGATCGATGATAATACCCTGGTGATTTTTACCTCGGACAACGGCCCTCACAAAGAAGGTGGTCACAAGCCTGACTTCTTTGACAGCAATGGTCCGCTCAAGGGATATAAGCGCGATCTATATGAGGGAGGCATCCGGGTTGCCACAGTTGCCTGGTGGCCTGGTAAAATTAAATCCGGAAGCACCAGTTCCCATATTGCCGCGGGTTGGGACTTGTTACCCACCCTGTGTGAATTGTCAGGCACGGAAGCTCCTACCGGATTAGATGGAGTATCCTTCGCTCCCACACTCTTGGGTAAAAAGAATCAACAAAAGAAAAGAGAATATCTCTATTGGGAATTTCA
>NZ_CAXLMO010000117.1:0-16979 GCF_964187635.1 Candidatus Seribacter sulfatis
TCACAGGGAAAATGCTCCACAATATGTTGAAAAACCGGAATCGATGGGACCTCATCTCCTGCTAATTGATCCGGGCGAAAAAGAATCTCCACTCCCTCTAGCAGGCAGGTTCTCGCAATCAGTTCACTATCGGTAGACAGTACCACTTGGTCAATACTGTCAGATTCGAGTAATTTTCGAACCGCACGGACAACCAGGGGTTCTCCTTGATAGGGTAAAAGATTTTTATAAGTAAGTCGCTTGCTTCCAAGTCGAGCAATCACAGAGCCAACAGTTTTCATTCTTTTTGATTAACAACAATTTCGATTGGAGCAAGTCTCTAGTAGCAGGTTCGATTGCGCTTGGAAAAGTAGCCCCTTTTTGATTACTTAGTGGAATGGATGTAATTCCGTATTCTAGGCAAAGTATCAACGAAGAAGATATTTCGTTACTGAGCAAAGCAATGTCTTCTGACTTTCTGACTCAAGGGCCAAAGATTGCCGAATTTGAGCATGCACTGGAAGAGTATTTCGGAGTAAAGCATGCAGTCGTATGCTCAAGTGGAACCGCGGCTCTTCACTTAGCCTATGCCGCGGCAGGAATGAACTCGGAAAGTTTGGGAATTGTTCCTGCCATCACTTTTGCCGCAACGGCGAACGCAGTTCGATATCAGGGCGGAGAGGTCCAGTTTTGCGATGTGGAGCCAGATACAGGGCTGATATCAATCGAATCATTACAGGAGTGCCTTGCCCGAGTTTCGGAAAAGCAGAAGGAAAAAAACAATTTGATCGCACCCGTTTCTTTTGCTGGTGCGGTTGCTCCTCTAGCCCAATGTCAAAAATTGGCGTCAGAAAATAATTTTATCCTCGTGGAAGATGCATCCCACTCACCGGGTGCATCCACTCCTGATGAGCAAGAGGGAACAATTTCAAGTTGCAGTGGTATCCATGCCCTTGCTTCGACTTTGAGCTTTCACCCAGTGAAACATATTTGTGCAGGTGAAGGTGGAGCAGTGCTCACCAATGACCTTCATGTTGCCCAAAAAGCACTTCGTTTACGAAGTCATGGAATCAACCGGCCTTTTACCGAGACCGATGATATGCCCTGGTATTATGAACAGGAATCGTTGGGTTGGAATTACAGATTAACTGATTTGCAGGCAACATTAGGACTCTCGCAACTCAGCAGATTGGACGATTTTCTTGCCAAACGAAGGAAATTGGCAAGACGGTACGATCAAAGACTGCGCGAAAGTCCATTTCAGGAACACATCAATTGCCCTCCTTTTGAAAGGGGTCACGCTTGGCATTTGTATATTATCCGTTTTAAAGAGGAAAGTCTTAGAAATTTAGCTTATAAATATTTGAAGAGTAAAAATATTCTGACTCAGGTTCATTACATACCCGTATACAAACATCCCTATTATCAAAAACAAAACCAAGGTTTTCAGTTGCCAGGAGCGGAGAAATTTTTTCAAGGTTGTCTTAGCATTCCCATGTATCCCGATTTAAAAGAAAAGGAACAGGATCGAGTATTGGAGACATTAGAGCAATTTTTACTTAAAGGATAATGGATTTTAAAAAGTTTATAAGCCCATCAATGCCCCCTTCTTCACCGGGGTACATTATTTTAAAAGGATTTCGCGGTACATTTCGAGGATATGAATTGACCTCGATCCGGATGCAGGATGCGGAGACAATAATGAAGTGGAGAAATGAACAAATAGCTGCACTCCGACAATCTGCTCCTTTAACTGCCCTAGAACAGAAGAATTATTTTGAAAAAGTGGTAAAGCCTAGCTTATCACAAAAACAACCCGAATTAATTTTACTTCGTTTCACTTTTGAAAATATTTTGATTGGATACGGAGGATTGGTTCACATTGATTGGACAAACCAACATGCTGAAGTGTCCTTCCTTTTGGATACCGAAAGAGGGAAAGACACATTCCAATATGGTCGGGACTGTAGCATTTTTTTAAATTTATTAATGAGGTGTTCCTTTGACACACTCGACCTAAACAAAATATTTACCTATTCGTACTCCCACCGTGGATTTCATGTCAATGCAGTTGAATCATCGGGTTTTCGCAGAGACGGAGTGCTTCGAGAGGACACCAAGGTCGATGGTCAGTGGGTAGATGCAGTAATTGCCTCTTGTTTGAAATCAGAATATCTAAAACAATTCCCACCACCCCAGTAATGGTGGGATCCATTAATCAATTTACTCTTCTCTTCTCCAGTCTATCTGCAAAGATTGCCTTATTTCATTCGGTTTGCGAGCAAGCTAGAACAGTTATCCCAGATTGCGAAATTATTGGAGTAGATTCAGATCAATCCTGCAGAGGAGCCAAACAAATTGATTCCTTTCTAATAATGCCTCCAATCCAGGATTTAGACCAAGAATCACTTCTTCAATTTTGCAGGAAAAATAATATTCAATTTGTAATTCCAACCCGGGACGGGGAATTACTCTTCTGGGCAGTTCATCAAGAATTTTTATTCAATAATCAAATTGGAGTTATGATTTCCTCTGAGTCTGCAATTTCTCTTTGCGAAGATAAATTTTCTTTTTTCAAATATTTTGAAAAGGCACCGATCCCTTCCATCAGCACCTCCTTATCACTGGATGCACTCCCCTCTTCCTGTGAACGATTCGTGGTCAAAGAAAGAATGGGATCTGCATCTCGCTCGATTGGATTAAATTTAAGCATGGAAGAAATTGAGGCTCATGTAAGGGGAATACAGAAGCCCATATTTCAACCTCAAATTAATGGCCGCGAATTGAGTGCGGAAACCTGGATTGATCAGAATGGGATATGCCATGGAGTTATTTTACGATGGCGAACGCTGGTAATAAACGGAGAATCCCATGAATCCGAAATTTTTTCTAATCCTGAATGGGCCGAAAAAATAATTCAAGTTTTTACAATGATTACTGGATTACGAGGACATGTTCTTGCCCAAGTGATCGTGGATGATAAAGAATGCCTTCATTTAGTAGAGATCAACCCTCGACTAGGTGGGGCCAGTCCACTGTCTCTCAAGGCCGGTCTTAATTCGATCAAATGGTCATTACAGGAATTCTTGGGTGACTCCGATCAAATTCCAAAGTCACCAATTCTAAAAAGTGGGCTTCGTTTGAGTAAAAAAAATCAAGTAGTAAAAATTCAATAATTAACTTTCCGCCTCGACAGAAAAAAAAAGGATCTTAGAAAAATAACCATGTCAGCCACAACCTTTGCTATCGCAAATCAAAAAGGAGGAGTTGGAAAAACTACCACAACTATTAACTTAGGGGCAGCTTTGGCTTCATTCGGCATCCCTACCCTATTAGTAGACATGGACCCACAAGCCAATGCGACCAGTTCTCTTGGAATTGAAAAGAAAGCAGGTGCTGGAATCTATGAACCGTTGCTCACCGGGAGTGATTTATCGAGCCGTGTGGTTGCTACGAATGAAAAAAACTTATGGCTTATCCCTTCGGAACTAGATCTTGCCGCGGCAGAACTAGAACTTAGCAGTCAGGAAAATTACTTGGTTAAACTACGCGAAGCTTTAAGCAACCTTTCGAAAAATTATGGATTGAGTGCAATCTTGATCGATTGCCCGCCCACGCTCGGTCTGCTCTCAATGAATTCTTTGTGTGCTGCCGATTACCTTATTATTACTTTACAGTCCGAGTATCTTGCATTGGAAGGATTGAGCCAAATTACGGGGGTGATCCAACAACTCAAAGAATCAGGAGCAAACCCGAACTTAGAATTGGGGGGAATTGCCATGACCATGTACGACAATCGAACACGCTTGTCTTATGAAGTTTGGCAGGAGGTCAACCAGCATTATCCGGATGAAATATTTCGAACTGCAATCCCACGAACAGTTCGATTAAGCGAAGCACCCAGTTTTGGAAAAACGATATTTCAATACGATTCAAATGGAGTCGGAGCCAAGGCATATTTGGCACTCGCCAAAGAAGTAAGGCAAAGGTTTTTCAGCTAGTTTATCAATTGCCCCATTAATTTGAATGGTAAAGGCCAAATCCAATAAAAAATTATTCATCGTGGAGGAATTACAAAAAAAGATTTCATATTCGTTTAGGAACCCTGTGCTACTCACCCAGGCTCTTACCCATCCGTCTTACAATGAACAAGATCATTCGAAAGTAGATAACCAACGGATGGAATTCCTGGGGGATTCAATTCTAAGTGCAATCCTGACCGAGGCACTTTTTAATTGGTTTCCCCAAGAGGACGAGGGTTCGCTTAGTCGAAAAAGAGCAGTATTTATACGCGGGAGCTACTTAGCTAAAGTTGCCAAAGAACTCAGGATTCATGATTTCTTACTCATGAGCAAATCAGAATTAGGTAATAAGGGAAATGAAAGAAGTTCCACCTTGGAAGATGCTCTGGAGGCAATAATTGCCGCAATTTTCATGGATGGAGGAATAGAAAATGCAAAGAAATGCGTATTGTCTTGGTTTGGGGATATTCCAGGACAACTTGAAGCTGAACAAAGAAGTTATAATCCGAAAGGACAACTCCAGGAACTAGTTCAGGAGCAATCGATTCTTGATAAGATTCAATACCGAGTAACCAAAGAGGTCGGTCCACCGCACAAGAAAGTATTTGGAATTGATCTTATTATTGGGAAAAAAACATGGGGATCAGGAATGGGTAAAACGAAAAAGGAAGCAGAAGAAGAAGCAGCACAAAAAGCTCTTTTAAAATTGAATTCTCATTTAAAGACTAATTCTCAATCAGTATAAAGTGAAACGAGTACTGATCCCCGGCGAAGTACCGTCCACATTTATCCATTCCCTGCCAGAAGCCGCTACTCCGGCATTAGCCGCAAACTTTTTGGCAAACCAAGGAAATTCAATTGCCATTCTAGTCGAGGAAAGTATCCCCAAGGCAGAAGAATGGGGGGAAGATGTTGCCGCATTCCTTGAAAGTTTTGATTCACAGAAAAAGATTGAGTTTCACCTTTTCGATTGCGTACCGGAGAGTAATCACCCCGATGCTTTTGAGCGAATTTGCGATCGACTGACCATTCTTTCCTCGCTGATGCGCTCAAATCAGCAAAGAAATTATCAGCTCCTTATCGCAACGACTCCGGAAGCTCTTATAAGTGCCTGTCCTAAATATAAACATCAGAAGGAATCAGAACTTATTCTTTCTGCCGGTCAGGAGCATGAATTTGATACACTATGTAATACTCTGGCGACCCAATTTGATTATTCTTCCGAAATTCTGTGCGAGGAACCGGGACAGTTTTCAGTTCGGGGTGGTCTGATCGATATTTATCCAATTAATGGAACGGAACCGGCAAGAGTTGATTTCTTTGGAAATGAGATTGAAGAAATCCGAACCTTTGACCCCACCACCCAGCGGGGTGCGCAGGTAATTGATGAATTAATTATTTCTTCTGCATTGTCGAATCAGGAAATGGAAGTGGAGGGCGAATTTTTCGAATACCTATCCGATCCAGTGTCCTGGGTTTTTAGAGAACCAGAAGAATTAATTTCCAAGTTTCCATTAGTCTTCCATACCTCCGACAAGGGATCCGCCACACAGGCAAGTTTTGAAAATGCACTCCATAAAGACAAACGAAGAGGCGACCATTTTCTAGGAACAAGCGAAATAAAGGCGGGATTAGGAATTTTTGAAAAGAGCAAGGTAATCGAACTACCTGTTCGCTCGGTTCACTATCTCAAAGCGGAAAATCCAAATATTGATATTGAGGGTGCTCAATTTGAAAGTGAGAAAAAATATAGAACAGCCTACCTTTTTGAACTATTACAAAAACAAAAGGAAGGAAATGAAATTATTATCGCTGCAGGTGCAGAATCGGAACAAAAAAGAATTGCTGAAATTATCAAAGAAGAAAGTTCCCTTCTTCGACTAAAGCCCCAATATTTATCGATCGGACTAAGGGAAGGATTCTCAGTATCTGCAAAAGAAAATAACCTTTTCTTTAATCGTCTGATCCAGGATAAAAAGAAGGGATTGGTCCTTTCCACTGCTCGAGAAATCTTGGGAAGGGAAAGAAGTAGGAGACCGGCACGTTCGAAAAAAGCCATTGTGCACAGAAAAGAAGTCGACCAGGCACTCGACTTTTCGGAATTGGTGGAGGGAGATTATCTGGTTCATCACCAACATGGAATATGCCAATTTAGAAAACTCGGTCAAATCGAGGACGGGCAAAGAAAAGAAGAAGCAATCACACTGGAATTTTCCGATAGTTTACTCCTTCATGTTCCTTTGCAGGAATCTCACCTTCTCTCCCGTTATGTCGGCTTGCAAAAAGCACGGCCAAAATTGGCAAAATTGGGTGGAAAAGCATGGGCAAAGACAAAGCAAGCTGCGGAAATAGCAGCTCTTGACCTAGCCGCTGATTTATTACGTCTCCAAGCGAGTCGAGATACCAATAAGGGACATTCCTTCCCGCCCGATGAAAAATGGCAGAAGGAATTTGAAGATGCGTTTCCTTTTACTGAAACTGTAGATCAACTAAAAGCGATCAACCAGGTAAAGGAAGACATGGAAAAAGAACAACCAATGGACCGTTTGGTTTGCGGTGATGTTGGTTTTGGAAAAACGGAGGTGGCACTTCGTGGTGCCTTTAAAGCAGTAATGGATGGAAAGCAGGTCGCGTTTCTTGCCCCCACCACGATTCTATGTCAACAGCACCTCAATCTGTTTAGGCAACGAATGTCCGATTATCCAATTTCTATCGAAATGCTGAGTCGGTTCCGCACACCCGGGCAACAAAAAAAAATAATTCAAGCAACCGGTGCAGGCTCGGTGGATATCTTAATTGGGACGCACCGGATGTTCAGCCCCGATGTTATTTTTAAAGATCTAGGCCTTTTAGTTATCGATGAGGAGCAAAGATTTGGAGTACAGCACAAAGAATCGATTAAAAAACTTCGCTCTCATGTGGATGTCCTCACATTAAGCGCAACTCCAATTCCAAGGACCCTTTACTTTGCAATGGTTGGTGCCCGTGCACTTAGTTCAATTGAAACTGCTCCAGTAAATCGCCGTCCAATCCGAACTGAGGTTGTCCATAATTCTGCCGAAGTACTCCAACAAGCCGTTGAAACTGAAACGCGACGCGGGGGGCAAATCTTTTATCTTCACAACCGAGTTAAGACTATCCATTCAATTAAGAAGAAACTGGAACTACAATTCCCCAAACTTCGGATTGGGGTTGGCCATGGACAGATGAGCGAGGGGGAACTGGAGGAAGTAATGACCAGTTTTGTCGCCCACCGGTTTGATATGCTTGTATGTACCACAATTATTGAATCCGGTTTAGATATTCCGAATTGTAATACCATCATTATTGAAGCGGCAGATAAATTTGGCTTATCTCAACTCTACCAACTGAGAGGAAGGGTGGGAAGGTTTGATCGACAAGCTTATGCATACCTTCTCCTCAATAGGCACCTTACCGTATCGGACCAGGCCAGGAAAAGATTATCTGCCATTCGCCAAATTAACAACTTTGGTGCTGGATTTCGGATTGCGTTACGAGATTTAGAACTCCGAGGTGCCGGAAACCTACTGGGGAGCGAACAGAGCGGACATGTTGCCGGAATTGGCTTTGAATTGTATTGTCGACTACTGAGAGAAAGTGTGTCCCGGTTGAAGGGTGAGGAAATTTCGCTCCGACCTAATGCCACAGTTCGAATGGATTTCCTGACTTCAGGAGTACCAACTGAAGAGGAGGAAGAAGAAAGTTCGTTCATTCTAATGGGATCATTCTTTCCTGATCATTACACCTTTGAACCAAGACTCCGAATTGAAGCGTACAGAAGATTGGCTAAGATGAGGGACGAAAAAGAAATTGATGAATTTGTAGATGAATTAAAAGATCGCTTTGGCACACCCCCACCTGAAGTAATTGCCCTAACCCAGGAAAGTAAAATTAGATGCCTGGCAGAAGAAGCTGGTTTTGACATGCTGGAAGTCCGAAAAAACGAAATTTATTGCCGATTAATCAAGAGAGGAAAAGAGGGAACTAAGCATTATTACCGAAAAGCGGGACAAATTCCTAAACTTTCCTCAAAAGAACCACTTTTGAAGTTGAATGAAACCATTCGTTTCCTAAAACTAGTATCCTATGGGAACAAAAACTAATCAACACACATTCAAGGTATTTCTTTTCCTGGCGGGATTGTTAGCAATATCCAATCATTCTTATGGAACGGAATTAATCGAATTGAACCGTGTGGTCGCGAAAGTGAATGAAAGAGTTGTCACTTGGGGAGAAATCGAAAATGCGATGACCTTGCTAAATTTTACTGACCAGGAAAAAAAATTGAGGGCAAATCAGTTTGTGGATGGAAAGGTTGACCGACTACTTTCAATCGCGGCATTTGGTGAAAAAGGAATGCAAATCCCAACCTCTTACATTGAACAGGAATACAATAAACGACTGATTCGAGATTTTAATGGCGATCGAAAGTTGTTTAGAGACACTCTTCGGAGCAAGGGGCTCTCGCAATTAGAATATCGTAAGGAAATTGAAGAGGAAATTATTTACAGTCATATGCTTTCCACTCGACGAAGGTTAAAGGAAGAGATTAGTCCTGAGAAAGTTGAGCTGTATTACGAAAAGAATGCCGACAAATATAAGACAGAAGCAATGGTTCAACTGGGAGAAATTGCATTCTCACAAATCGCTGGAGAACCCGAGACTGTATTACTCCAGCAAGCTCATCAGGTCATAAAAGAAATAAAAGGTGGGCTCAGTTTTAAAGACGCTGCCTCCAAAAATGGACAGAGTCCGTTCCGAGAGAAATCGGGCGATTGGGGAGTAATGGTATCGGAAAGAGAAATAAGAAGTAAGGAAATCAAAAAAGAAGCGTTTTCTTTAAAAGAAGGAGAAATTTCAAAGCCGTTTATCGTCAATATTTTGGAAAGAAAACCAGATGGAACTGTTGGAAGTTCAGGTAAGATCGCAGTATATATACTCCAAGCAATCAAAGTTACCAAATCAGGCAGGAAACCCCTCGATGAGGTTCGTCCATTGATTGAAAAGACACTTGCCTCTGAGATTGAAGCAAAAAGTCACCGCCAATGGCTTAGTAGATTGAAACGGGACGCCTATGTTCGGGTTACTCTACCAAAATAAGGAATCATACTCTTTAGTTTCATTCTTATTGTTGAAGGGTGAGCGGAAAACTTAATTCTCTTCCCTCGCTTAAGGACCTTCCGTTGGAGGATCGACCCCAAGAACGTCTTGAACGACTAGGTCCATCCCCACTAACCGATCGTGAACTTCTCGCGATGCTTATCCGTTCCGGTACAACAAAACACGATGTACTTGCGATTGCCGATGAATTAATTAGCAGTGCTGGTTCACTCACCGGTTTACTCCGTTGGGACTCGACTGACTTTCAAAGAATAAAAGGGATTGGGAGAGTCAAAGCACTCCAACTCAGCACCCAGGTGGAAATTGCCAAACGTATGATGCGCTCCGAAAGAACTCCAGACATGCGGATGGATGAACCAGGAAAAGTCTGGGAATATTTATATCCTGAAGTTCGCGCCGAAAGCGTTGAGAAGGTATGGGTTCTATGTTTAGATCGCAAAAATAAATTGATTCGTGCGGAACCTGTGACCTCAGGAACCGCAACCGGCAGTCTCGTGCATCCGAGAGAAGTATTTCGACCTGCAATTCGGTGTGGTGCCACTGCAATTATTTTGGCTCATAATCACCCCAGTGGCGACCCAACTCCCAGTGCAGCAGATTTAAGGGTAACCAAAAAAATATTTGAAGCTTCCAAAGCAGTGGATTTGGAAATGCATGATCATGTGATTTTAGGAGAACCTGAAAATTGCCCATCTGCGAAAGGGTATTATAGTTTTTCAGACTCCGGACTTTTAGGCTAATTCTGGAATTGAATTAATCGATCGTTACATTTTTCTTTATTTACCTGTAATTAAGGTCAAGTATGTCTCGAATGAAATCTTGTATTACAATTTCACTTGTTCCCTCACTTAAGGGGGGTCCTTGGATATTATGGGACAGTTTGGAAAAAAGCGTTAAGGAGTCCGTAAGGTTAGGGTTTGATGCGATTGAATTATTTACGGATGGTCCACAAGCGGGGGAGAAGAATGAACTTCGGAACCTCCTTAATGAAACGGGTCTCGCCCTTGGTGCAGTAGGCACGGGAGCCGGTAAGGTTCTGAACGGTCTAACCCTCACCCATCCAGATCAAAACATCAGGGCTAAAGCGATCTCTTTTGTAAGAGAAATGATCGATTTCGGGGCCCAGTTCAATGCTCCGGCGATTATCGGCTCGATGCAAGGATCATATGGAGAAAATATTTCAAAACAGGATGCCTTAAACTACTTAACGGACGCGTTGGAAGAACTTGGCGACCATGCAAACACCCAGGGCGTTAGTTTAATTTACGAACCCTTAAATCGCTACGAAACAAACCTCTTTAATTTGTATCTAGATGCATGTGAATTGATTGACCAACTCTCAACAAACGGAGTCTCTCTTCTCGCCGACCTTTTTCATATGAATATCGAGGAGGATAATATCTCAGATTCATTACAAAAAGGGGCCAGACATCTGGGTCACGTACACTTTGCCGATAGTAATCGAAAACCGGTAGGAAATGGTCATACCAATATAGCTCCAATTGCTAAAACTCTGCAAGAAATTGGCTATGATGGCTGTGTATCTGCAGAAGCCTTTGCTTGGCCGGATCCTCTAACTGCGGCAAGAACTACAATCGATTCTTATCGAAAGTTTTTTTCCTAGTAGTGGCCCGTGCCAATTTTATTAAAATCGCGGGCAAGAATGTATATTCCTGATTTAAGTGAAGAGGACTATCTAAGCTTCGCGATTCACCTTACGAGGTTACTTGACAAGGTAATTTCATAAAGCATCCAAAAATGAGTACAGATAAAACACGAAAACCACCCAAGACCTTAAAAGGGATTTTACGAAATATTGGCCCCGGTATGATCCTTGCCGGCTCAATTGTGGGTTCAGGAGAGTTAATTGCGACCACTCGAACAGGAGCGGAAGCACAATTTGATTTCCTTTGGCTCATCATCTTGGGATGCGTTGTAAAAGTCTTCGCTCAAATTGAACTTGGCAGACATGCCATTACAAATGGTAAAACCTCTCTTGCGGCAGTGAATGAAATTCCCGGACCACGATTTCGATGTCGTTTAGGAAAGAGAAATTTTGAAGCAAACTGGTTTTTGCTTTTTTGGTTTGTTATGTTTCTGGCAGTATTGGCACAACAGGGAGGAATTGTGGGAGGAGTGGGACAAGCACTCGCGATAAGTTTACCGATCACGGAAGAGGGTGCGGAGAGGAATCACTTTATATCCGCCAGTATTTCACTTAAAATTGCCAAGGAGGAAGGGAACCAAGAAAAGGTGCTTCAACTAGAACAAAAGTTACAACAAATAGGAAATCCACCAAAAGCAAAGGATGATATTTATTGGGCGTTACTCATTACTGTATTTACTATTTTTCTCTTATTGAATGGTAAGTTTTCCCTGATCGAAAAATTTTCAATAATGCTTGTTGCCAGTTTTACTGTGGTAACAATCATAAATTTATGGGCACTGCAAAGTTATGAAGTGTGGGCAGTGAAGCCTGAAGAACTCATGCGGGGGCTTTCTTTTAATTTCCCCGAAATTAAAGACGGAAATAATCCTCTCATTACTGCCATCTCCACGTTTGGAATAATTGGAGTCGGTGCCGCAGAGTTGTTAGCATATCCTTACTGGTGTATCGAAAAGGGATACGGTAAATATGTGGGCCCTAAAGAAGATGGGGACGAGTGGGTCAAGCGGGCAAAAGGATGGATTAATGTGATGCACTGGGACTCCTGGGGGGCAATGGTAGTGTATACATTTTGCACGATTGCATTTTATTTATTAGGTGCAGCAATACTAGGCCGAACTGGGCTAGTCCCTGAGGGTTCAGAAATGATACAAACTTTATCTACTATGTACGAACCAGTCTTTGGTTCTTCTGCACGAATAATATTTCTCGCGGGAGCAATCGCAGTACTTTTTTCCACTTTTTTTATCGCGATCGCTGCTCAATGCCGTTTGTGCCTCGATTTCATCAAGGTATCAGGTTTGGCCAGCCTCTGCTCCACTCAAAAAAAATGGGCATTAAAGATTTTTGGAATCGTCTTACCAATTATTTGTGTTTCCTGCTATGCATTTTTTCCTAAGCCAGTAATTTTAGTTTTAATTTCGGGGACAATGCAGGCCATTTTACTGCCTCTTATAGGCTTCGCAGTTCTCTATTTTCGTTACCAAAAAAGCGACCCAAGATTAAGACCCTCAAAAATTTGGGATTTATGTTTGTGGGTTTCATTTTTTGGATTTGTTGTAATCGGCTTGTATCAAGTATACGCAAAATTACTCTCATAAAGTATTTGTCATAGTGGAGAGGTATTATTTACCTCAAGAATTCTTACACCTTGGGGAGGAATAATGATTCGCATTCCCATAACGATGATCTAAACTGCTGATGTACGAATTAGGAACTTTCGTATTATCGATGCATACATTACCTTCGAAATAAAAAGTTTAATATCCAATTGAAAAAAACTTCAAAAAGCAACTTATCCCCAATTCCCCAGTCAGGGGGAATGTCTTCGGCATTAGTCGGTTTAATTACCGTCTTAATCACATTGATAATACTGCAAGAAACTACCATTTCAGTTCATTCAAACTTTAAAAATCTAAATCGTTATTCAGAAAAAGAGATTCAGATAGAATGGCAAAATATTCCACCCCCCGAAAACCAGCTAAGACCAAAATTTGTGGAATCAAATCCAAATGTACCAGAAAATCCTCCCGATGAGGTAAAGCAGTTTTCCTTTCGCGATCAACAAGCAGCACAACCTAAAATTAAAGAATTCACTCCATTAAAAAAAACACCCAAGATTGATAGTAATGTAAACAGTCCAAAAATAATACAGGGTAAGAAAAAACAAAGGAAAGAACTTTCATCTTCACCTCCTCCCCCACTATCATCTAGTCCCAATAATAAAATAGAATTGCCCACAAAATTAATTTCTTCAAAAGCAGAAATAGAAAAAACAGACAACGAAACTGGTTCATACAGTAAGAAAAGACTTAAACCGGGGAAGGATATTGAAGAATCAATTTTAGCTTCCATTACAAATAACTCTTCGCAACCAAACAGAGCGAAGAGAAATTCGCAGCAAGTAAGGCCTAAAACTAGACCCAAACTTTCACCGGACTTAATTCATGGACCATTGATGAAAAGTACTACAAGTGCACCGAGAACGGGCCAGATCGCAATCGAATGTCGATTACATCCTTATGGCGTTTATATCCAAGAAATGCTTCAATCAATAGAAGAGCAGTGGAATCAATTGGCAAAGGGGTCCTTTCATTACCTCCAACGCGATCGCTTACCCGGCAGAATCACATTACGTTTTAAACTTGAAGCAACTGGTACAATATCAAATTTGGTAAGGATTGATAATGAGGGCTATTCCTTGGCCGCGGAACTGTGTCGACAAGCAATTGCTTCAAGAGTTCCATTCGGTGAATGGTCGGAGAAAATGATCCAGGATTTTGGGCAATCAGATCAAATTACCATAAACTTTAAATATCAATAAAATTATGAATCACCCCACAATTCCATTGGACCATCATTGCAGTGTTATCCATTACGAAAGTACCGGCATTTGGGCTTTGGATAAAGCCACAGGTGTTCTATCGCACCCCAATAAAGAAAGAAAGAAAGGGAAACCGGCAAGGACCCTACTTAATGCTGAATATAATCATGATGAAGAATGCTATACTTGGGATAATAAGGATGGAGAACAACAAAAGTTATATCTTGTTCATCGCTTAGATTCACCCACTTCAGGTGTAATTATTGCAACCTCGAAGCTTAGTACCGCTCACATTATCAAGGATTTATTCCGTACTAAAGAAGTACATAAGACTTATTTCGCTTTAATCCGCCCTAAAGGTGCTATTAAAGAGGGTATTTGGAAAGACCATTTAAAAGAAAAACGGGAAGATGGTAAAATCAGGGTGTGGAAGGGAACTGGTTCTGTGGCACTAACAAAGGCATCAATTGAAAGAAAAAAAGGGGGGTTATATGGATTGGCCATGGTCCGCCTGCAACCATTAACTGGAAGAACTCACCAGCTTCGTGTTCAGTGTGCATTACGCGGACACTCGATCATAGGAGATAAAAGTTATGGAGATTTTTCTTTTAATCGAAAAATTTCTCGGGCAACCAAAATTGACCGACTTTGCTTACATGCAGGAGAAATTGAATTTAAATTAAATGTAGAAGGTAAATCAATCAACTTCTTTGCTGATGCCCCCCTGCCCCGCTCAATGGGGAAACTGCTTATCTAGAAAATTTTGAAATAATCTAAATATCCAAGCTTGCACTTATAGTCCATAAATGACTCTTAATATGATCATAATGGTCATGAGCTGCGGTAAGATAATAATGATAATCAACTTGAAGACTCCAGTTCTCGGCTAGTCGATACGCGCCTCCTAATAAAAAGTCATAGGCAAAACCGGTTCCGCTATAATCGGCAGTATCTTCCAGTGTTACAATCCCTATTCCCATTCCCAGACCAGCACGAATATCGAATCGGTCGCCTATTTCTTTTTCCAGGATAAGACGACTGAAGAAGTTGTGAATACTTGCCGATAGTGAAGATGAAGCTGTAGCCGCGTCAAAGCTATGATAGGAATACTCGGCTTCTACGCGTACACGGCCAAAATCTTTACCGGCTTGCAAGCCGATAAAATAACCGGAATCTGAATCGTAAATTTCTTTTGTGTAAGTGGCGGGTGATGTCGAGGGGATGAGAGTTCTAATTGCACCATCCTGAGGAAATACAAGGCCAAGAATTGGCCCAAAATAATAACCTTCCAATCGACTGGGTATGTCTGGTTCATAAAGTTTCGCATAGGCTTCATCTAAATCTTCCTTACTCTCTGTGGAATTATTCTGATCGTTTGCCTCAGCAAGAGTAGCAGGTTCTATTGGAACAGGAATAACCTCATCTTGTTGCTCAACTCGACGGGCTTCGGGTACTGCAGGAACGATTGACGGAGGAGGTGGAGGTGGGAGAACCGGAACAGCTTCATTATTGGGTATAGTGAAATCGGTCCTTCCTAGCGGTCTTTCAGCAAGTAATTGGGACACCTGATTTTCGTGTACATTTGAACGAGCTTTCAATTCGGCAAGTCGCTCGGCAATACTTTGACCTTGGTTTTGTCCCGAAAGAAAAAATAAGGGGAGTAAGAGAAACGAGAAGATTTTAAAATGTAAAAATAGTCTAATCATGAAAATCAAATAATAAACAACATGATTGTTTTTTTATTGAAAAAAGTGAAGAACTAAATCCAAAGAAAAAAAAGCGCCGGGCGGTAGATTGGCGGGAACCGCCCGGCGCGGGTGTGGTGGATGGGAAATAAAGTTATTAATGTGAATAAATTCTTTATTGGATGCAATACAAAATTTCATTCGTTCTTATGAATAGTTCTTTTGAACCAATTGAAACCGACGAACGGGTGTTATCATCATAAGTACCCCCCATCTTTGCCAAATGCAAAATTTCACCGGATTGGGAAGAAATTACGACTACTTCTCCGTTATGATTCATAATGTAGACTTTTCCATCTCCTGCAGTGGGAGAAGAACGCCATTTATACTTCCCCGGGAGTTCTTTACTCCATTCAATTTTTCCGTTTTGAGGGTTCACCCTCGACAATACCTTTTTTAAATCGCTCAAAATATAAAATTTTCCATCATAAAAGAGCGGCGTAGGGACATCTGAGGTGAGGGTAGGTTCTGCCTTGGTCTCCCACGATAAGCCATCGCTCCCCTCATGAATTCCCTTTAATCCAGTCTTAATCGCAAAAATGGGTGCTTTCTTGGGAGCACAAACTAATATTACTCCCTTACCGACAACTGGAGAAGGAACCAACCGCCACCATTGCTCCTTGTGCTTCGGATTCCATGTTCCCCAACGCCAAATTTCTTTGCCGCTCTTGGGGTCGTGTCCGGTAAGTACATCCCCTCCAGCAGTAAGTAACTGATTATTGTGGGGAATAATAGTTCCAAAAGACTCGAGCGATTCCTTTTGGGCAACGGATGGGCGCTTTTGCTTCCAAATTGTTTTTCCATTTTTTGGATTCATGCAAAGAATAAAGGATTTTGCCGATGCATTACCGCGACCATGTGCTTGTTCATCACGTTGCAAAACCGGAAGGTAAAGTTTATTGCCAAACAAAGTTGGTGTGGAAGAAAAAGTCCATTGAAAACAAAAATCGCCATAATCCTTTTGTATATTTCTTCTCCATTCCTCAGTCCCGTCCATTAAATAAGAAACCAAGTCTCCATTTCCGAAAAAAAAGATTACCCTTTCGCCATCAGTAACTGGGGAGGGACTTGCATAATTGGAACGAGAATCAAGCTGATAATCAAAACCATCTCCTTCCCCTGGTCTATAGCCTGACCCAGCATTATTCCTCCACATTAATTCACCAGACTCACGATTGAAGCAAAATGCCAATAGCTCTCCACTTCCTGAGGTTTTATCAAGTATCTTGATAGATGAAATAAAAACAAATTGCTCATTAATGATGGGCGTGCCTCCTGAAGGTCCCGGCAACTTGTATTTCCATTTGACATTTGTATTGTTGTCAAATTTCTCCGGCAGAGATTCTGTGGTGTCGGAAGACCCGTTGAAATTGGGTCCTCTCCAATTGTTCCAATTTTGCCCAAACGAAACAAGGGCAACTAGGCTTAGGTTAACAAAGTATAATAAATAAAGTTTCATCTTTTTAACCTAAAGAACCTGACTAAAGGACTTCGAGAAAAAAAACTTATAAATCTCAAAAAATTAATTCATTGTCTAAAATAACCTAGTCGTTTTCAGTATTTTTTTTTGCTCACCTGGAACCACTGAACCGGATAGGAAA
>NZ_CAXLMO010000118.1:0-24710 GCF_964187635.1 Candidatus Seribacter sulfatis
CTAAAAGGATGGTGCGGGCACTCGGGATCGAACCGAGGACACCAGCTTGGAAGGCTGGGGTTTTACCACTAAACTATGCCCGCAAACAAGAAGCTCTTATTAAACCTTTTGTTTCGAAGGGGTCAAGATGGAATTCCTTTACTAACGGTTGATTTTTAACGCGTTGGTCACTTCCTGGTGAAAGATCTCGGACCCGACACGAAATGGACACGATGCCATTGTAGGCGAGAAAGATTGGAGTGGGAATACTGGTTTTTCTAAAAAATGAAAAGTCGCGCCCGCTCCTTCGCAAATTGGATATCCCGCTGCACAGTCCCACGGTTTAGCCCGATATTCAAGGCATCCATCCAGTCGCCCGGTTGCCACATTGGCTAAGCCTATTGCGGCGGATCCGGGACAGCGGATACGCCAAACACCCAGGGCTTGTTTCAGGGCTTCAAGGGATTGGGCTGGTATGGGGAAGTGCATGCAATAAGTCAGTTTTTCATTCACTAACTGAGTGGCTGCTTGTACAGGATTTGTTCCTTCAATTGATCCAAACCCCTTTCCACCTTGAAGCAGATTGTCCCGACCATAATCGTATATCAATCCATAGACTGGCATTCCATGTCGAAGAAGGCCCAGTGAAATGCAGCATTCAGGAACGCCAACGGCATAGTTGTTGGTCCCGTCAACCGGATCGAGAATCCAACAGAATTCAGACTTGGTTCGAATAGGTTCAGCTGTTTCAGCTCCTTCTTCCGAACAAAAATCATCACTTGGGAATTCCTTCTGAAGCAGGAGGAATAATTCTCTTGAAATGGTTTCGTCTACTACAGTGACACGGGTACCGTCTTTTTTCCAGCTGCTCTCGGCGGTGCCAAAGTTTGCCCGAAAGTATTCGACTTGAGCGAGGACGGCTTGGTGACCGGCAAGGATTCTATCCTGGAGGGCAGAGTCAGCGTTGGAGAGATCAGGAGTTTGATTGGTTAGGGAGCGATCCATTTATCTTCTTTTTGAATGAGTTGAACGAGTTGGTCAACGGCATCCTTTTCTGGAATGGCTGATTTTACGCGATTTTTACCCACATAAAGATCAATTTTTCCTGGGCCAGATCCCACATAGCCAAAATCGGCATCGGCCATTTCTCCGGGCCCGTTTACAATACATCCCATTATTGCAATGGTGACTCCTTTGAGATGACCGGTAGCTTGTTTGACCCGTTGGGTTGTGCTTTGGAGATCGAAGAGGGTACGTCCGCAACTCGGGCAGGCAACAAATTCAGTTTTGGAGATTCGGGCACGGGCTCCTTGGAGTAGATTATAGGCAAGTCCGCGGTTACGATTGAGTTCACCGGTGTGTTCGACCGAAAGGATTTCACCAATCCCGTCGCAGAGGAGTGAGCCAGATAGTATGGAGGAATCGAGAAGCTGGGCGGAGAAGGAGCCCCCGTCGGGAAATAATTGGTTTTGTTGATTATTTCGAATCCAAATGGGGAAGTGTAAATTATTTTGAGCGAGGTTTGCCGCAAGCAAACGGTAACTCGATACCGGATTTTGGTTCTCTTGAGGAGAGAGCGTGATTAGCGGTGTGAGGGGGAGATTGGATAGTAGTGCAATGTATCCCGCGGAGAAGGTTTCGTCATTGAGAGAAAGTATGGGATGTTGGCCGGCCTCCACACAAAAGGTCAGGAACCGGGCAAGTGAGGCTTCGTCCGTTGTGGCTTGTTGGGAATACCAAAGAAGTGGGGTGAGGTTTCGTTGTTGTGGAGGAATTGAATCGTCGTCCGATTCGTTTCTTTGATCCTCGACCACTAAAAAGGGAACTGCCCCGAACAGTGCTGAACGAAGAGTGGCAAGATGGGGAAGTTCGGAAGAGTGTGTTAAGGTAAGTAACAGTCCTTCCACCGGTGCGTCTTTCGCACTGACTTGGACTTGGGCGACTTCCTTAATAATTTGAGCGGATTGAGATATTGGATGATTTGCCGCAGCAATTACAAGCGGGGGGTGTTTATCTCCGATATTGCTGCCATCAGAGGTAAGAGAAGTTTCCGGACATCGGCGCCTTTGAAACGAAAAGGGATCCACTTCTTCGACCTGATGAATTTGTTTTTTAACCGTGCTTGCCCACCAGTTTTGAGCACGGTGTGCGAGGTCGCGTGCAACCGGAATTTCAGCCACAGGGTCCTCGGTAAGAGAAACCCGAATGGTATCGCCTAGTCCATCGAGGAGGAGTGACCCAATCCCAATCGCACTTTTAATGCGGGCATCCTCTCCATCTCCTGCTTCGGTGACACCGAGGTGAAGCGGATAATCCATGTCTTCTTCGTCCATTAAAGAGACCACGAGGCGATAAGCCTCAATCATCACTTTTGGATTACTTGCTTTCATGGAAAGAACGAGATCGTGATAACCGTGCGACCTGGCAATACGAATGAATTCTAGGGCAGATTCTGCCATGCCGCGTGGCGAGTCGCCAAATCGATTCATGATCCGGTCGGAGAGAGAGCCATGATTGGTTCCTATTCTCATGCATCGCCCGAGTTCTTTACAGCGGAGCACGAGAGGGGAGAATGACTCGTGGAGCCGTTCGAGTTCCTGTTCGTATTGAGTATCACTGTATTCACGAATGTTGAATTTTTTGCGGTCGGCATAGTTCCCGGGATTGACGCGCACTTTTTCCACATGTTTAGCTGCTTCCATGGCGGCGGAGGGAAGGAAGTGGATATCGGCAACAAGGGGAATGTTAAAACCGGCAGAACGAACTTCTTTGGCAATGAGTCCAAGCGCTTCAGCTGCCCGTACATTGGGTGCGGTAATTCGAACAATTTCACACCCTGCTTCCGCCAATTCAATGGTTTGTCGAACGGTGGCGTCCACATCCATAGTGTCAGTGGTGGTCATGGATTGGATCCGCACCGGGTGAGTACCCCCGGTTTGTATATTCCCAATCGATACGATCCGAGATTTTCGTCGGATCGAATGAAAACGCGAGGCGCAGTAGGTGGACGCCATGCCTTGGCTTACTCCTTAAAAAAGGCGCTGGAAATCAAAGAATGTGACATACAGCATGAAGGAAAAAAGTAGTACGATGAAAAGAATTTGTGACCGTTCGAGAAAGGCGATTGGAAGTGGTTTGCCACGAATCTTCTCAATGGTGGCAAATGCCATGTGCCCACCGTCCAATACTGGAATGGGAAGCAAGTTTAGGATGGCAAGATTGACATTTATAAACACCACAAACCAAAGGAGTTTTTTAAATCCAATACTCGCAAAAATACTTAGATTATTCACTATTCCAACCGGGCCACTCATATTGCGGAGTTTCACATCTGACTGCGGGTTAACAAGGCCGGTTAGAGTGTGGTACATATCTTTCACCCGACTTACAATTAATACGAGGGGGTTGGGGTAAGTGGTAATTGATTTAAACTCAGGGCTAAATCCAATCAATTTCCTTTTGCTTTCGGGGTTCCCTTTTTCGAGTTCCTTTACCACTGGTAGTAAATTGTAAGTCTGTTCCAATCCATTTTCTCCCCCTTTGCGTACCGTGAGAGCAATCTCTTTTCCGTCGTCCAGCTTCATCAGATAATCAACTAGGTGATAGAATGAAAATATCTTAATTCCATCAACTGAAAGCAATTGATCGCCTTGAGTAAGTCCGGCCGCGATAGCGGGCATGTCTGGTTGGAGTTCTTTAACAAAAAAGGTTTCCTTGGGTCCAATTCCGATAATTCGAATTTCTTCATTTCCAAATACCTCGGGGAATACTTCAACCACTTTTTGCTCACCATTCCTGAGCAAAGTGAGCTTGGTAAGTCGACGATCCTGCGCAGATTTTAGTTTTCCAGTAACAATTCTGCTCTGTATATCCATGAAATCCTCTACAGGAGACCCATCCACTGCAAGGATTTCATCGCCCGGTAAGATTCCTGCTTTCTTGGCGGGTCCAACAACAGTTTCTCCTTGCTCCACGATTGGATTCCATCGTTCTACGGTATCGGCAATATAGCCAATCTTGGTGGTGAGTTCACCATCTCGTCTTTCGTAGCCAAAAAACCAAAGTATGCTGGAGAGAACAAATGCGAGTAAGATATTAAAAACGGCACCCATCACGGAGACGATCATTTTGTCGGCGTAACTTATTTTAGCGGGTTTCTTTTCTTTACTTGCATCCAGCTCTTCGCCGTCTTCGTCCTCGTCTTCAATGTCGTCCCATGCCGACATTCTGTTTTCTTCCTCCTCCTCCTGTTCTTTTTCTCCTTCGAGTCTTCCCATATCGGCAAGTTGTGGCAGAGCCACATATCCACCGAAGGGAAACATTGAGATCCTGTACTCCACTCCATTTTTTTCCCATCCGAAAATTTTGGGTCCAAATCCAATGGAAAAGCGTTTAATTATCAAACCACGCTGTCGAGCTGCTAAAAAGTGGCCGAGTTCGTGGATAAAAATCGTAAATCCAAGTGCAAACAAGGCGACTAGAAGAAATGCAAAATCGTAAAAAAAGGACATATTAATAGAAGATGCTATCCGAGTTGTTGAACTCGTTTTTGGGCAGATTGACGGGTTTCTGCATCAAGAGAAAGAAGTTCGTCAACGGAGTTGGTGGAAATGAAATTAGAATGATTCAAGGTTTCTTCAATTATGCGTGAAATCTCAAGAAAGCCAATTCGATTCCGTAGAAAAGCATCCACCGCGATTTCATTGGCTGCATTAAATATGAGTGGAGCAGAATCTCCCTGCTCCATCGCTTCGATAGCAAGCCGTAAGCAGGGGTATCGGTCTAAAGACGGGGGCGAAAAAGAAAGGTCGAGTGGTTGACTAAAATCAAGCGATGATTCCACTCCTTCATGACGTTCCGGAAAAAGAATCGCGTTTTGTAGAGCAAATGTCATCGAAGCCGGTGTCATTTGGGCTAGGCAGCACCCATCAACAAATCGAACAATTGCATGGACCAAACTGGGGGGATGGATGACCACTTCCAATTGCTTCGGAGAAACATCAAAGAGCCAGCGTGCCTCAATTAATTCTAATCCTTTATTCGCCATGGTCGCCGAATCAACGGTAATTTTTTTCCCCATTGACCAATTCGGATGTTGAAGTGCTTGCTCAATTGTTACATTCGAGAGTTGATCAAGGGGTAAGTCACGAAATGACCCTCCTGATGCTGTAAGAATAATGGACTGGAGAGTTCGTTGGTCTTGCCCTTGAATGCATTGAAATACTGCATTGTGCTCACTATCTGCCGGGATTATCCGCCCGCCATGCTTTCGGGCAGTTTCGGTAACCAATTCCCCCGCTACTACAAGAGATTCTTTGTTGGCGAGAACCACCTCTTTTCCTTTTCGTAATGCGGCAAGTGTGGGCAGTAGTCCGGCGGCACCGACAATCCCAACTACAACAACATCTGCGTCTGTTAAAGAAGCCAATTCCTCCATTGAATTTTGTCCCGTGTGGAGTTGGGTGGTTTTGGGAAGGGTGATTTTTTCTATTGGATCATGAGTGAGGCAGGCATGGGGAACATTAAATTCTTTCGCAATTGCGACCAGTTTCTCAGATTGTTGATGGGCCGAAACTCCGATCAGTTCGATTTTATCCGAATGTTTGCGGATAACTCTTAAAGTGCTTTCGCCAATTGAGCCAGTCGCTCCCAAGAGTACAAGCTTCTTGGGTCGTTTCACTATCGAAGAAGGAATAAAATGAAGTACCCTGTGGGGGCGGCAAGGATTAGACTATCGGTTAGATCAAATAATCCGCCAATACCGGGTATCGCACCTCCGGAATCTTTCATTGAAGCGAGTCGTTTAAGCACCGAGGCAATCAAATCTCCAATTACAGCACTCAGAGCAAGCAATGTTCCCCAAATTGCGCCTTGTCCGGGGGTGAAAATCCAATCCCCAAAAAATACAATATCGGTGAATTTTTCTTGAAAAAGCCAGGGTAGCAGTGCCCCAATCCCCGCTGATGCAGCAAAGCCGCCAATTAGACCTTCAATTGTTTTCCCCGGGCTAATTGAAGGTGCCATCTTAGTACGCCCGATCGCCTTTCCAATAAGCAGTGCACCAATGTCACTGAACTTCGCCACGATCACAACCCAGAGAGAAAAGAATAAACCAAAACCCATAAAGCAGTCGGCATTTTCGTTCCCGCCGATTTGTAAAATACGAACGAAATATTGAAGAAGGAAAGATACAAAAAGCAGACCGAAGAAGGTAGGCATGAGTCTTTTAATATACATTCCTCTTTGAGCTTGCGGGAAAAGCACGCAGGCCGCGGAGGTAAACAATGCACCGATGGCAAGTACATCCACACCATAACCCTCAAAATAATAGGAAACGGGGATTAAACAACCACCTGTTACTAGCCCAGAAAGGCGATTTGCCGCATATCCCAGTCTTCCAAGAATGGTGTAAACTTCAAATAGTGTTAGGGTAGCGCATAGATTAAGAATCCACATCGCTCCGGTTTCCTTGAGAGAATATACCACCAAGGCAACAAGTCCCCAAAGTAGAATGGTTGAGAAAGAACGTAAGATCATGGGGCGATAGAAGTTATTGAGTTTTGATTAATCGGAGCAAGTTGGTCGCTTGTTTTACCAAACCGTCTTTCCCGTTGTATATAATTTTGTAAGGCCTCGATAAAAGCATCACGGTTAAAGTCAGGCCAGTGTAGGGGGGAGACGAAAATTTCGGCATAGGCCGCTTGTAGGAGTAGGAAATTACTTAACCTAAATTCGCCAGATGTGCGGATAATTAAGTCCGGGTCGGGTAAGTCCCTTGTTTCAAGGTGATTTGAAAAAGTCGACCAATCTAATTGATCGGGGGATTTCCCTGTTTCCAAAATTTCTCGTGTATAAGACTGTATTCCGCTCAATACTTCCTGCCGACTTCCATAATTGAGTGCAAGGGTGAGGTGAGATGTACTATTATGCTTAGTCTTTTCAATCGATGATTCTACAATTTCCTGTGCAAATTTTGGCAGACCAGATAAATCCCCAATTGCTCGAAGTCGAGTGCCATCTTTCAGTAAAGTGGCAAGTTCTCGTTTTAAGAATTCCTCGAGTAATCTCATGAGACCAGATTTTTCCTCGTCGGGCCGATTTTGATTTTCAGTACTAAATGCATAGAGGGTCACGTATTGAACCCCGAATTCTCGTGCTGCATTTACTACACTACGAACATTTTTTACTCCATTTCGGTGACCAAATAAACGTGGTTTTCCACGACTTCTCGCCCAACGACCGTTGCCGTCCATAATGATGGCAACATGCTTGGGGAGTTTTTCTCGTTCGCTTTCAGAAAATTTTGTCATGCTTCGATTGGAATACCTCAACGATTTCATGACCAATTGACAACGAGGAAAGCATATTCTAGTTCCATCTAATGAAAAAAAAGGTAACACATCTTGAAATTAAGGAGAAACTTTCTGAATTACCCGGGTGGAGTTTCAGTAATGACCAATTGAAAAAGTCTTACCTTTTTAAGGATTTTCGAGAAGCCATGGGTTTTCTAATTGCGATATCTTATCAAGCGGAGCGGCTAGATCATCATCCAGGAATTTACAACTGCTTCAATCGTGTAGAAATAACACTTAATACCCATGATGCGGATAATAGGGTAACCGAGAAGGATTTTAAACTGGCTCGTGCAATAGATTCAGTTCTTTAAAAAAAGAAAAAATTGCCCTTGGCAATCCCACAATCTCCTATGGGATAGTGGGATTATAAGAGTGGTAAACTACTTCTCTATGAAAGAAATTAAAAAAAATCATTCTTTTCGGGTTTTGATCCCTTTGTTTGTCTCCCAAACAATAGGAGCGTTTAATGATAATGGAATGAAGGCAATGTTGCCTATTATGGCGGCCTTTCAATTTGGAAAGGCGAGTATGGACCAGACTAACCAAGTCGTTTCAATCCTATTAATTCTTCCTTTTGTTGTCTTTGCCCCATGGGCAGGATGGGTCTCTGATCGCTTTTCAAAGAAGGATGTGGTCAGTCTAGCCCTGCTTTCACAAATATTGGGCTTAGGCGTACTTGCGGGTGGATTATATCTTGAAAATCTAACTATTGGACTGTGTGGCTTTTTTCTCCTCGCGGTTCAATCGGCTTTTTTCTCGCCTGGGAAAAAGGGAATATTAAAGGAATTAGTAGGCTCTGATCGATTGGGAATGGCAGTGGGTTGGATGGAAATGTTAACAATGGTGGGGATTCTCGGCGGTGCTTTCGTGGCCGCGAAGTACTTTGATTTATTAGTTCCCCATTATGGAGGGTGGGGTACTGGGTTAGTTTTATGTGTTGTTGCGATCGGCTTGGCACTCTTTTCCTGGATATTATTTATTCCCACTCCGAGGACAGAGGCACCCAGGGCTGGGTCTTTTCAACCGCGTGTGCTATGGAGTCATTGGGATGACCTGAGTTCCTTATGGAAAAATCGTAAATTAAGGGCGGCCGCCTTGGGAGATGCCTGGTTTTGGTCAGTGGGGAGTTTTTTCTACCTCGTTTTAGTTAAATTATCAGGAGAAGTGATTGAGGGAGAGGTCGGCATGGGCACGCTTTATGGGTATTGGTTCTTACTTCTTGGGGTTGGAATAATGCTTGGTAGTTTATTGGTTGCTTATTTAAACAGAGGACGAGTGGAGCTTGGTCTGACTCCAATTGGTGCATTTTTGCTACCCCTTGCCTTCATACTTTTATATTTCGTCGATCCATTTGATGTGCTTTTTGAATGGGGTTGTTTATTACTTGGATTTTCTGGTGCATTATTTTTTGTTCCGTTAAATGGTTTCTTACAGGATCAGGCTGGGGAGTCTGAACGAGGAAGGATTTTAGCCGCATCGAATTTGTTAACTCAAATATCCAGCATTGGCTTAATTCTTTTCCATGCATTTCTCTCCAATTCACTGGGACTTTCAGCGAAAGAGGAAATTTTGCTGATGAGTATTCCTGCTAGTATAATTGCAATGGTAACGATGAAAATATTGCTGGAAGATTTTTTCCGCGCTCTTTTCCACATGGGATTACGAATTTTTTATCGAATCAAAATTGAGGGAATGGAAAATTTCCCGACCACGGGAGGAGTTTTACTAGTAAGTAATCATGTATCCTATGCAGATCCTGTATTTATTGGTGCGGCATTTTCCCGAAAAATCAGATATCTTGCATACAGTGGTCTCGCCCACTCAAGGGTAATGCGTGGAGTATTTGCCCTTACTAATACCGTAACAGTTTCCCCCGACCGTTCATTAGAATCTATCAAGAGGTCCGTGGCCAAGCTCAAGAATGGAATGCCACTTTGTGTATTTGCGGAAGGTGGAATTTCTCGAATGGGGACAATTTTTCCTTTCAAGAGGGGAGTGCTGTTACTTGCAAAACAGTCAGGGGTTCCCATTTTACCCGTTCACCTGGATGGGGTCTGGGGTTCAATCTTTAGTATGGAACGGGGACAATTTTTCAGGAAGTGGCCCATTTCTTTTCCTTATCGAGTTTCGGTCCGAGTTGGAAAGTTAATTGATCCGAATCAGGCAGGTTCTGAGATTGTGAGATCGAGCGTTATGGATTTGGGAAGACTTTCCTTTACTGCCCGTTTGCCTACTCCAATAAAGGTTAAGGATTGCATCCAGCAATCATTCCGTACTTCTCCTCAGGCAATATTCTTTTCTTTTAAGCATGGACATAATGTAACGCGGGGAGAGATTGCATCTTTCTTGAGGTCGGGAGAGAGTATCAACTCGATTTCGTCTGAATGTCATAGTTACCTGAATGCAATGCGGGCAATTTTTCAATCGGAGGGAGGACCCCGAAAAATATGGGCTTCTTTTCTTCGTCTTCGCGAGATTCACTTATGGGATTTGGCAGGATTCAAATTTGCAATCGATTCCGACTTAAATCCCGAGTGGATCTTCTGGTCCGCATTTCTTGGTAATCGAGAGATTCTCTGGGGGTCACAATTTATTGAAGTCCATAACCCGAAGATGAAGAAGGGCAATTCTGTTCAATTAACTAACGGAATCAGTACGGAAAGAAATGGTCTGGTCTCTATTAATTTTCGATCCGATGCGCAATTGCAAGGTGAAGTGGACGAACTGGAGAGTGGATATAAGGAAAAGACTTTTGGTCGGTTACTTCCAGGTTTAAGTTATCAACATGATCCGCATTTTGGTGTAATTGGAATAGATGGTGTACTGGACCCCATCAGTAATATTGAGGGGATCGATAAAGACGGATTTTTGTATCCAAAATGAAGATTTCAATGCTTTCCCTACTAATCTCTTTCTGATAGTAAACTTGTTCGCTTACCATTTCTGCTATGTCTTCATTCCTACAAGAATCTACTCAATTTGCCAATGCCCTTGATCAATTACAGGGGAAATCAGTTCTAGTACTTGGACATCGACGCCCGGATGGTGATTGTATTGGCTCTCAAGTTGCATTGACCCGAGTATTGATTACCCTTGGAATTGATGCCAGGGCAGTAAATCAAGATCCTGTCCCTAGGACATTAATCAAGTTTGTGGGCGATACTCCTTTTTATTCACCTCAAGAGATAGCGGGAGACGACTTTGTAATTGTAACAGTAGATTGTGCTGACAAAAAGCGGGTAGGGGATGAATTATCCAAGCGATTTCCCCAAGTTTTCCTCAATGTGGACCATCATGTCTCCAATAATGATTATGCGGAAATCAACTTGGTTCTTTCGAATGCATCTGCAACCGGAGAAATTTTAGCCAAGTTTTTTCTAGATTGCGAATTTACGATTGATTCAACTACTGCGGATGGGCTTTACCTCGGAATTGCGACTGATACTGGTCAATTTTGTTACGGAGGAACAAATGCCTCGGTTTTTGAAGTTTGCCGGCGATTATGTGAGTATGGAGCCAGTCCTTCCTCGGTTGCCCATGAATTGTACGAGAGAGAAAAACCTGGTCGAATTCAATTACTACAGAAATTTTTAGCAAGTTTTAGGATGGAGTATAATGATCGAGTTTGTATTGGAATAATTCGTGATTCTTACTATGAAGAAACGGACACACAAGCAGAAGATACCGAGGGCTTTGTAGATTATGCCCGTTCGATGGAGGGAGTCGAGATTGGGGTATTGATCGAGGAGCGAAATGAAAATATTAAGGGTAGCTTTCGGGCCAAAGATTCTCGTTATCGAGTGGATGTGTTAGCCAAGGAATTCAGTGGAGGGGGCCATGCTTGTGCCGCGGGATTTAATGTGGTGAAAAGTTTCGATGATTTCTACCCAGAATTGGTTAATGCAATTGGCAAGCACTTACTAAAAACAATCGAGAAATAATTTTATGAATGTACAGGAACCCATTTTTGAAGGAATTCTCTTGGTGGATAAACCAAGTGGAATCACATCTCACGATATTGTAGATCGTCTGCGTAAAAAGTTGAAGATGAAGAAGATAGGTCACGCTGGGACCTTGGATCCTCTTGCTACTGGACTCATGATAATGCTTATTGGAAAGGCCACAAAAGTGTCCCAGTTCCTTATTAGCTTGGACAAGAGTTATGAGGGAGAGTTTCTGCTTGGTGTGGAGACCGATAGTCAGGATGCAGACGGTGAAGTCGTACAAGAAAAGCCAATACCCTCGGAGGTTGACGAGGAGAGAATCAAGGAAGAAATGAAGTCTTTCCTCGGTGATCAATATCAAATTCCTCCTATGTTCTCGGCAAAGAAAATTGCCGGTGTACCACTTTATAAAATGGCTCGGAAGGGAAAAACTGTTGAGCGTGAACCTCGGTTTATACGAATTAGCGAATTGAATTTACACGAATGGGATTCTCCAAAGGGGAAGTTTGATTTGGCATGTAGTAAAGGAACTTATGTTCGTACGGTATTGCATGACTTGGGGCAAAAATTAGATTGCGGCGCTCATTTAACTGCTTTGCGAAGAACGAAGATAGATCAGTTTGAAATAGCGGGAGCAAAGACATTGGAAGAGATCGAACAAATGCAACTGGGCGAATTCCAATCCCTCTTGATTCCTATCCATCAGGCGGTTCCCTCTCACGTACTATAATTGGGTGGAGGTATTTACCTCAATTGAAGAACTGGGTCGGAGTACCGATCGCCCAATCTACCTTGCTTTGGGTATGTTTGACGGGGTGCATCGTGGGCATCTTGCTGTCCTTAAAAAAGCACAGGAAATTGCGAACGAGAAGGAGGGGGTGGCAGTGGCATTTACCTTTCCTGAGCATCCTGCTTCTTTTCTTCGACCTGATCAAACTCCACGCTTGATCATGAATAAAGAGGAGAAAGCAATGCGTTTATTGGAACGGGGTATGTCGGGTGTGGTTCTTCGAACATTTGATCGTGAATTTGCCAGTGTTGAGGCAAGGCATTTTCTTTCATTCCTTCTTGCCCGTATTCGTAGTCTGAAAGGATTATGTGTAGGACAGAACTTTCGTTTTGGAAGGGGAAGGAAAGGGGATGATTTATGCCTGCAAGAATATGGTGATGAGGTCGGATTATCGGTCGATGTGGTTCAATCAGAATTATTTTCCAACTCCCCGGTTAGTAGTTCCCGAATTCGAGAGGCATTGAAGTTTGGCCAAATTGAAGAGGTCAATGAAATGCTTGGTTGGATCTACACCATCTCTGGAGAGGTGCTTCCTGGGAAAGGAATGGGTAAGGAATTCGGTTTTCCTACAATCAATATACCATGGATTCCCCAGGCTCGTCCTGCTTATGGGGTGTATGTGGGAATGGTGCATGATGATTCAGGTGAGAGGAATGCAAAATATGCGATTGCAAACTATGGACTAAGGCCAACGGTAGAGGAAGGGGCAACTCAACCTCTTCTTGAGGTCCATGTACTCGATTCGATTGAGGACGGATTTGGAAATGTGGGACAAAAACTTTCGATGACATTACAATCTTTTTTGCGTCCAGAGAATAAATTTGATTCTTTGGATAGTTTGAAGAGTCAAATTAAAGAAGATCTTCTAAGGGCAGAGAAAATGCGCCAGAAGGCTTAACTTTTCTTTTGCAGTGCAGGGCACCAACAGGTCGTTCTGCCGCCAATTTGTTCTCGAATTAACAAGGATTTAGTTTGCGGGCAAATTTGTCCATTTTTCCATCTCGAATGGAAAAGCCAGTCTTTAGGTGGATCTCCGCCGTGTTGTCCAACGGAATTTATTGCCCCCTTTACAACAAATATGATTTTTTCAAATAATCTAACTTGTTCTATTTTCGATATTTGGGATCCAAGCTGAGCAGGATGGATTTTGGATCGCCAAAGAACTTCGTCCGCCATCCAGTTTCCCATTCCGGGAAAGTATCGTTGGTCGAGTAGTAGAGCTTTTAGGGGGCGTCGGGAATGTCTTTTTAATGCCCCGGAGAGGATGTCACTATTAAATTCCTTCCGAAGCATACTGATGGGCAGATCACTCCACCAATGAGGTGGATCATTCCCTTCTCCAAGTCGGATTCGACCAAACTGTCGAGGATCGCGAAATGCGAGTGTTTGATTGGTTTGTCTTACGAGGAGAGCATCGTGCTTCTGAGCCTTATAATGTGGAGGTTCACTAAAAAGGTTTCCAGTCATTCCCAGGTGAATTCCGAGCCAGTTATTGTTAGAAAATGAAAAAAGCATTTGTTTTCCATGGGTATCGGAGGCAGATAAAATTGATCCCGTAATTTTCTTTTGTAATTGGGAACGATCTAAATCACGATAGACTCGAGAAGTTGGGTGAGCGGTAACTTCTTTTACTTTATGCCCTATTCCAACTGTCCATTGACTGCAGGCATAAGCAACTTCAGCAAGTTCTGGCATGTTTTAAGTTAAACCTTCTAGGTTGATGGATCTAATGCAAGTAATCGTTTTCGAGTTTCTCTGTCTTTTTTACGATCAGTTTTGATCTCAATTACCCGTATTCCAGATTGAATTGGGATTTGGATCAGGTTGATAATTTCATCCCAACTTTGTGATCGGATAAATTCAATTCCATGTGCTTGGCAAAGTTTCGAAAAGTCACAGTCCTGAGGGGTAGCAAAGCATTTTTCAAACTCCGGTTGATTGGCAATTGGAAGGTGTTCAAATATTCCACCTCCTTGGTTGTTGATTAGAAAAATAGTCAGATTTCCAACGAGTTGATTTTGGAATAGTAGGGCATTGGAATCATGAAGGAAAGCGAGTTCTCCCGTAAGTAAGAATGTTGGTTTATCTGCTTTGTGGGCCAGTCCTAAGGCAGTTCCCAATGTTCCATCAATTCCATTTACTCCTCGATTTCCGAATATTTTTCGATCTTTATCACTACCGGACCAAAACCATTCAATGTCTCGGATAGGCATGCTATTTGCCACCTGAAGGATAGAGCCTGGTGGCAGGTATTGAGAAAGGATGTGCGATAATTTTCCCTCGAAAAAAGGAAGTCTTTCTGAAAAAGCTACATTCAGTTTTTCCTCCACTCTTTTTTCTGAACTTTGCCAGGACTCGACCCATCCCTCTTCGCAGTTCGGTAGGTGAACCGAGGAGAGGTTGGGGAATTGAATTGAGAACGATTGGCTTGGACTCGCAAGCGGATCAACTGAGATTCCTCTTGGTTCAATTATAATTCGCCTGGCACCGGATTGATCTACCCAGTTTCGTAACGTCTTGGACGTGGGGAGTGGACCCAAGACAATAATGAGATCCGGCCGGTTTTCTTTGATAAATGTGGAATCTCGGAGAAGGTTTTCGTAACGAAGAATTCTTCCAGGCAATGGTGTTTCCCGAAGCGGAGAGAGAGAATCACACAATACTGGAACTGGATATTTACTAAGCCAATCGTCAATAACTGAAACAGGAGCAAATTGACCCGCTACGATGAGTGGGCGCGAAAAATTTTTAACTGCTTGGTTAATCTTGCTAACTTCTTCACCTGCGTTGGGTACTGGAATTTTACTTTTTGGGAGAGGTGAAAGTGAATATGCGGGTGGTGACTGAGTGGGTATAAATGGTTCGCGAAAGGGGAAGTTGAGATGAACTGGACCCGGGTTTAGAGCAGTACTTTGGGAGTATGCATGGGCTAATGTACTTTGTAAGGAATGGAAGGAGGAAGGTTCAAGTGTGGGGTGGGGGATTTGATAAAATCCCCGCACGAACGACCCAAATAATTCTCTTTGGTTGATCGTTTGTCCGGAAGCACAGTTCTGAAGTTCGTCTGGACGGTCCGCGGAGAGCAAAAGTAGAGGTATACCAGAATGTGAGGCCTCTGCTATCGCTGGGAACCAATGGGTAACTGCTGAACCTGAGGTGCACAGTAGAACGGAGGGTTGTTTTGTACGTTGACTGAATCCAAGTGCTAAAAATGCGGCAGTTCTTTCATCGAGTACTGGGATACAGGAAATGTATTGATGTCGTTCGAGTCCTAATATCAGTGGGGTGGAGCGAGAACCCGGTGAGAAAAAAACTTGGGTAATACCGAGTTCGTGTAGAGTGTGAGCAACAATTTCACCCCATATGAAATTGGCTTGTGCGGTGGACTCGGAATTATGATTCATTCATTGGGAAGAGTAGTTCTTCCCGTAATAACTTCAAGCATGGCCTCAAATTTCCAATCGGTCTCTGCCTTTTCATTCGAGGGAATTGAGCCCTCTACAATACCGGCTCCCGCATAGAGAGTTAATGAACCCGGGTTAATTTTTCCGCATCGAATGGGGACAATGAATTCGCCACGACCACGGGCATCAAACCAACCCGCTATCCCGGAGTACCATCCCCGTGAAAATCCCTCTAGTTCGTTCACCATGGGGAGTGCCTGTTCCCGTGGAGAACCTCCCATTGCAGGAGTAGGGTGTAGTGCGGCAAGCGCGTCAAAGGGGTGAATACCTTCAGCCAATGTTGCCCGCAGTGGAGTGCGTACATGTTGCAAGTTGGCTAATCGAAGTAGGCGAGGGAGGCCTTCTTTGCATTGAGTGATCCCAGTTGATTTAAGTCTTCGTAAAATGGAATCAATTACAAGCCTGTGTTCTCGGACTTCTTTATTTCGTCCAAGTAAAGTTTTACCCAGATGAGCATCTTTACCTGCAGATGGACCTCTGGGGGCAGTACCGGCAACTGCTTCTGTCTCGAGAGATGTGCCTGAAACCCGGGAAAGAATTTCGGGTGTCGAGCCAATGAACATTCCTTCATCTGGAGTAGACATACAAAATGTATAGCAGTCGGGGAATTTATTTCTTAAATCATGAGCGATCGAAAAAACCGCAAGTTCCTGCTTCGTTCGGTAAGTAAGTTTTCGAGCCAAAACAATTTTTGAAATTTTACCATCTCTGATCGCTTGAAGTGCTTGGCCAACCGATTCCTCATAATCAGAACTTTCCTTTGGTCGGTCTAATTGAACTTTCTTAAAGGTCTGGCGTATCGGGCCACGATCGTGTAATTCGTTAAATCTTTGCAGAGTTCCAAAGACATCCTCGGCTAGAGTATGGGGAGATGAGGAAGAGGAAATTTTACTGTTTACTATGATGTAGTGAGTTCCCCCTTTCCTGAGAACTTGCCAGTGGGGTAAAAATATTTGAAGTGCAGGCAGGTCGGGATCCGAGGGGTTATTTTCGAAGGTGGCGTTTAGGAAAAGTGTCGGGCCAGTTCCGGCGACTTGATTATCACCAGCTGTATGAATTTGACTGAGGAAGTTTTCGGACCAGATTTTGGCTTCTTGAAATCGCTGGCTTCCATTAAAAGTACCTCTTTCTATAGGGTCTCCGCAGGCAACGGAAAATTCATCATTTGGTTTTTCGAGGTAATAAATGGATTTTTTATTTGTATGGATCTGCTCGAGCACAGCAAGGGGATCACAGTAACTAGTCTCGAAAGTAATTGATGAATATACTAGACCACCTTTCCTTTTTGCCTCGTCGATACAATGAGCAAAAAAGGGTTGAAGGTCAGTCTGTTGATCGCAGATCATTGGGGCGGGACTGGAAAACGAGCTATTCATCTTCGCAACATGACTTGGGAGTTTTTAAGACTGGATCATATCCTCCCGGATGCATTGGATTACATCGTGCAATTCGCAGAAAGGTTTTAGCAAGTGCCTTGGGGAGTGAAAATGCAGTAAAACATTCTAATGCATATTCAGAGCATGTCGGATAAAAACGACAGGCTGCATAGGGGCCTAAAATAAATTGCTTAAGAGGAGAGAAAAATCTGTAGATACGGATGAATAATACAAAAGGGGAGGCAACTATTTGCCAAAAGATTCCTATGTTTACATACTCTAGCACTTGTTTTTTTCTATCTGCATTTTGGTTCATAGGCAAAAAAAGACCCCAGGATTTTGAAAAGAAAGAAAAAACTAGGTGGTTTTTTCCAAAGTTTCACGGGAGGTGGGCAGAGACTTATCTTCAATTTCGGATGTAATCTTTTCCTTAAATTCTTCGAGTGTACATGGACCATCCCAACTGGGGTTTGCACGAGAACGAACGGAGACTTTTCCTTCCTCTGCCTCTCTTTTCCCCACGATAAGCATATGGGGAACTTTATCTGTCTCTGCTTTTCTAATTTTAGCACCTAGCTTTCCAGATAATGTATCAATGCCGACGCGAATACCTTTTCCTTTAAGATCTCGAAGATATTGTTCCGCCTTGTCTGTTAAATCATCATTCATGGGCAAAATACGTACCTGTTCCGGGGCTAACCAAGTAGGAAAGTTTCCGGCAAAGTGTTCGATCAAGACACCGCAGAATCTTTCCATTGAGCCAAAAGGTGCACGGTGAATCATTACTGGGCGATGGTCCTGGTTATCTGACCCGACATAGCTCAGGTCAAATCTCTCGGGTAAATTATAGTCTACTTGTACAGTGCCTAGTTGCCATTCTCTTCCGATAACATCCTTGACGACAAAGTCGATTTTGGGTCCGTAGAATGCCGCTTCTCCAAGTTCTTCCTCATAATCGACTCCTAAGTTTTGAACTGCTTCCCGAAGTGCTGACTCGGCTTTGTCCCAAGCTTCGGGTGAACCCACATATTTATCAGACTCAGGATCACGCAAACTTACCCGGACCCGGTAGTCATTCATTCCCAGAATGGAAAAGACCAATTTTACGAGGCCCAAGCATCCTTGAATTTCCTCTTGTAATTGATCTTCCCGTATAAAGAGATGAGCGTCGTCCTGGGTAAAGCCTCTGACTCTGGTCATTCCGTTCAGTTCACCGGACTGTTCCCATCGGTATACGGTTCCAAATTCTGCAAGGCGAATGGGGAGATCGCGATAGGATCTTTGTTCCGAGCGAAAAATGCGAATGTGCATCGGACAATTCATCGGTTTGAGCAGGTAGCCTTCGATTTCTCCTTCGTCTAATTTGTTGGATAGTTCGGAGCAACTGCATCCTTCCTCTGCAAGTTTTGTAAGGCATTCACGGTGAATTATGGGTGGGTATTGAGAATCTTGATAATAAGGGAAATGCCCAGAAGTCCGAAACAGATCAAGCTTTCCCACATGGGGAGTGTAGACCTGGGAATAGCCCTGCTTATTTAACTCGGCCGAGATAAAACTTTCCAATTCCTGTCGAATAATAGCACCTTTTGGTTTCCATAGCACCAGGCCTTGTCCGACCATATCATCGATGTGAAAAAGTCCCATGTCCCGTCCGATGTTTCGGTGGTCTCTTTTCTTGGCCTCTTCTATTCTTGTAAGATGTTCAGCAAGTTCATCCTTGGATGGAAATGCAGTTCCATAAATTCTTTGCAGTTGTTTGTTATCAGAATTTCCACGGTGGTAGGAACCCGCTACCTGGAGGAGTTTAAAGGCTTTAATTTTCTTTGTGTAGGATACATGAGAACCTGCACAAAGGTCGTGGAATTCACCGTTGCGGTAAAAAGAAATGGTTTCACCTTCTGGGATATCGTCCAAACGACCCAATTTATAAGTAGTTTGGCCCATGTCGGAGATGATTTTCTTCGCTTCTTCCCGGGAAACTTCAATTCTTTCGAAGCGTTGATTTTCTTTAATAATCTTTTTCATCACGACTTCAATCTCGTCTAAGACTTCAGGAGTGAATGCTATTTCTGAGTCAAAGTCGTAATAAAATCCGTTATCCGTAGGAGGTCCAATATCTAACTGAGCATCAGGATAGAGTCGCAAGACAGCAGCAGCGAGGACGTGGGCAGTAGAGTGCCGAATTTCTTCTAATGGATTCATTTCCTTCATAATGAAGATATCTTCTAATTGTACAGATAAAAACCTGCAACGCCAAAGGGAAGAGTTTTACTCATCAAACCCAAGATTGGGTCGTAACCATTTCAGGGCTTCTTCGATCGGCCAATTTTTCCTTTTTGCATAATCTTCAACTTGGTCCTTGCCGAGCTTGCCCACATTAAAATATTTTGAATCGGGATTGGAGAAATAAAGGCCAGAAACTGAAGAGCCTGGGTTCATTGCCCGTGACTCTGTCAATTCTAGCCCGATTTCTTTCTTCACATCGAGAAGTTTCCAAATGGTGTCCTTTTCGGTATGATCGGGTTGGCATGGATATCCACTGGCGGGGCGGATACCCTGGTATTTTTCTTTGATTAGTTCGCTATTGCTTAAATTTTCAGTTTTTCCAAAGCCCCACCACTCACGCACTTTTTTATGAGTATATTCAGCCATTGCTTCTGCAAATCGGTCGCCCAGTGCTTTAGTCATAATGGCGTTATAATCATCATTGTCCTCCTCAAATTCTTGTGCCAGTAAATCTACTCCAGACCCTGCACAAACTGCAAAGGCGCCGAGGTAATCAGTTCGGTTGGAATCGATTGGTGCCACAAAGTCTGATAAGCAAAATTGAGGTTGGTCGAGTAGAGATTGTTGACGTCTTACAAAATGGAATCGACCGACCTCATTTTGTTTTTCTAAATCTTCGTACAAAACAACATCGTCTGTAGATGAATTTGCTGGCCAAATACCGACCACTGCTTCGCAAGTAAAAAGATCCTCCTTGAGTATCCGGTTTAATAAAACTTGTGCATTGTCGAAGAGATCTTTGGCTTCGGAACCAGAATCAGACCGTTCGAAAATAGAAGGATACTGTCCCTTTAATTCCCACGACCAGAAAAAAGGCGACCAATCGAAGAACTCGAGTACTTCCTTTAAGGGGGCAGAAATTTTGTGAACACCAAGGGCGTCGGGATAAGGTTCCGAAATTTCTTGTTTTTCCCAATCAAACTGAAGTGATTTTTTTCGGGCCTCTGTAATTGGAAGTAGTTTTTGTTGCCCTTTTTCGGCATGCTTTGTGCGCAGAGTTTCTTGGTTTATTTTTAAATTTTCCAAAAACTCTTTTTTCTTACTTTCGATGGTAAGATCGTTGCAAACATTAACCACAAGGGAGGCATCTGGTACCTGTACTACTGCTTCTTTGTAAAAAGGGGCGATCTTAATGGCAGTGTGTGCTCGGCTTGTTGTGGCACCTCCAACAAGGAGTGGGATTGTCATGCCTAGCTTGGTCATTTCCTTGGCATTATGAATCATTTCATCAAGGGATGGGGTAATTAATCCGCTCAAACCAAGAACATCGGCATTGTGCTTTTGCGCAGCCTCTAAAATTTTATCGCAGGAAACCATCACTCCTAAGTCAATCACCTCCCAATTGTTACATGCCAGAACAACGCCGACTATGTTTTTTCCGATATCATGTACATCACCCTTAACTGTGGCAATTACCATGGTACCTCGCTTACTGGATTCAGTCCCGACTTTTTCGGCCTCCATAAATGGTTCTAAATAAGCAACTGCTTTTTTCATCACCCGTGCACTTTTTACGACTTGAGGAAGGAACATTTTACCTTCGCCAAACAAATTCCCCACTACTTTCATGCCGTCCATCAACGGACCTTCAATCACCTCCAATGGTCGTCCTAGCATTTGGCGTGCTTCCTCTGCATCTGATTCAGCATAGTCTCCAATTCCTTTTACCAGAGAATAAGTGAGTCTTTCGCCTACTGGTTTCTCTCTCCATGAAAGGTCGGGACCTTCTGATTTTCTTTTCGAGCTCTGATCTTTAATTTGTTCAGCAAACTCTAATAGTCGGTCTCCTGCCTCACTATCTTTGGCTAGTACTACATCCTCAACGCATATCCGAAGATTGGGCTCAATATCATCATACACTGCAAGCATACCCGCATTGACAATCCCCATGTCCAGCCCTGCCTTACAGGCATGGTAGAGAAAGGCGGCATGCATTGATTCTCGAACTAAGTTATTTCCGCGAAAAGAAAATGAGACATTACTGATACCGCCGCTAGTCCGCGCATGCGGACATCTTTTTTTGATTTCCCGAACCGCCTCAATGAAATCAATTCCATACGAGTCATGTTCAGGCATTCCGGTAGCTAGAGTGAGCACATTGGGATCAAAAATAATATCCTGAGGAGGGAAGTTAACCTCATTGACTAATATTTTGTAGGCTCTTTCACATATTCTGACCTTATCGTCCAAGGTGGCGGCTTGTCCTTTTTCGTCAAAAGCCATGACCACCACTGCGGCCCCATATCGTTGGGCCAATTGGGCATGTTCCTTAAAAGTTTCAACCCCTTCCTTGAGGCTTATTGAATTGATGATACATTTTCCCTGAATTACCTTTAATCCTGCCTCTATGACTGACCATTTTGAACTATCAATCATAATTGGAACCTTGGAGATATCTGGTTCAGAGACCACCAAGTTTAAAAAACGGCTCATACACGCTTCCCCGTCAAGCATTGCTGCGTCAAAATTAACATCGATAACATTGGCACCATTTTCAACCTGTTGTTTGGCAACCCTTAACGCACTCTCATAATCTTCCGCTTCAATTAATTTTTTAAAACGTGGCGAGCCCGTTACATTTGTTCGTTCCCCCACCATTAAGAAGGATGTTTGTTGATCCTTCATTGTGAAAGGTTCTAACCCGCTTAAGCGAAGTGCGGGATCAATTTCGGGCACAGTCCGGGTAGGATAATTCCCCAGTTTTTCCGAGATTGCATGTATGTGTTCGGGAGTAGTTCCGCAGCAACCACCTGCCAGGTTAATTAAGCCTTCCTCCGCAAAAACTGATAAAGAATCAGCAGTATCTTCAGGTTTCTCGTCATACCCTGTCGCGGAGAGTGGATTGGGTAGACCAGCATTGGGGTAGCAATGCACCAGGCAATCAGCATGCTTGGATAACTCTTGAAGGTAAGGACGCATGGCATCGGCTCCCAATGCACAATTTAAACCAACACAAAGCGGTTTTGCGTGGGAAATAGAATTCCAACAAGCTTCTGTTGTCTGACCCGATAGCGTTCTTCCAGATGCATCGGTAATTGTAATTGAAAGGATAACAGGAAGCCTTTTCCCGGTGTCATCAAAGTAGTTTTCTATCGCAAAAATCGCGGCTTTTAAATTGAGAGTATCAAAAGTGGTCTCTGGTAAAAGTAAGTCCACCCCGCCGATTACCAACGAATCTATTTGTTGATAGTAAGAGGAAACAAGTTGATCGAATGTAACATTTCGAAGTGCAGGGTCATTAACGTCAGGGGATAGAGAAGCGGTACGGTTAGTGGGACCAATTGCACCAGCAACAAAACGAGGCCGACTCGGATCTTTTACCATTGCCGCATCTGCCGCCTCTCTTGCCAAGCGGGCAGCACTGATATTAAGTTCGGGCACGATTTCTTCCAAATTATAATCGGCCATGGAAATTGTGGTGGCACTAAAAGTATTCGTTTCCACAATATCACTTCCCGCATCAAAATAAGATTGATGAATATTACGAATGATATCGGGTCTTGTGAGGCAGAGAAGGTCGTTGTTTCCCTTTAGTTCTTTGGCATGATTCTTAAAATGTTCTCCCCGGAAGTCTTCTTCCTCCAGTTTCTCTTGCTGAATCATAGTCCCCATGGCTCCATCCATGATCACGATTCTTTCTTTTAAAAGATTTTGTAGGTCCTTTTCGGTAGGTCGGCTTAAAGAGAAGTTTTTCATTTCGTATCAACGCATCATGATATCTTGATGCGTTATTTGCAAACCGAAAGAGTATTTCTTAGCGGAAAGATTATTTCATTTGGTTGTAAATTTCTTTGCTTCTTTGTAAAGAATCGTATACAACAGTTTTTTCGGGATGTAGCGTAGTCTGGTTAGCGCGCCTGCTTTGGGAGCAGGAGGCCGAGAGTTCGAATCTCTCCATCCCGACCATTTTCTTTTGCAAATCTCATAGGAAGCCTAATTCATAGTTATTTCCTGTTCAGTGATTCGAGTTGCAAAGTTATTGACCCAGTAATTTAAATTTTGATTACTTACCAGAAGGAAAATACTGCACGCTAATGGTACCATTACTCCATCATTAAAACCTAGCTTAATAATGGGCGAAGACGAAGATCAGAATATTATAGAGCATTATCGATTGTCATCCCATCCTGAAGGGGGATGGTTTAGAAGAACTTACAGTTCCTCTACTAATGTATTTCTCGATCGAGGGGAAAGATTGTGTGGAAGTTCTATCTACTATTTTCTAAAGCAGGGGGAGCACTCATGCCTCCATTCTTTGAAATCGGACGAGACTTGGTATTTTCATTTTGGTTCATCAGTTAGAATTCATCTATTTTCAACTTCAGAATATCAAAGTGTAGATCTCGGTCACGATTGGCAATGCGGCGAGGTCGCTCAATACCCAATACCAGCCGGCGTTGTATTTGGGGCGGAACTACTCCAGAAAAAAGGAGCGTTAATGAGCTGCTCGGTCTGTCCAGGATTTGCAATTGATGATTTTAAATGGGCATCTGTTGATGAACTTTTAGTAGAATTTCCTGAACAAGCTGAAATTATTCGCCGCCTGCAACCTGACTTTGTTCCGGAAGATAATTGATGATTGTAACGGAAGAATATCGAATGGGGCAGGATCGAATTTTGTCCTGTGTTATTCCACAATATCAAGATTGGATAGATTCAATTTTAAATGAGTTAAAAAGAGGAAAAAATAATTTTGAATATTCACACCCAATCGGTGGGCGATGGGAAAACTCATACCTTAGTATTAACGATATTCCTTCGGTTCGTTTGCCCATGAGGTTGGCGAGAGAAATAATAAAAGAAAAGTGGCAGAAACCAACTATCGTACTCTATGAGCCTCCCCATCATTTAAAAAATGTACACCCCCCTTTTTGGTTCAATATTGCCAAGTGTAATGAAATTACTGGAGTTCATGATCATGCCCAATTAGCTTCTTTTTCTGGCGTTGTTTATTTGCAGTGTAATTCTTTTTCTGGTCAATTATATTTCCCCCAATCGGGAGGAGATGAATTTTCGATTATTCCCGAGGTTGGAAAGATGGTTTTATTTCCCTCCAACGTAAGGCATGGAGTACACCCTAATAAGTCGGAAGACGAAAGAATATCGCTCGCCTTTAACCTCTATCCTTTTCCTCTTCCGAGTGAGGAATGGTAGGCAATTCTTTGTTATATTATATTTTTTAAAATAAAAGTAATATCTTTTTCGATTTACATTGTTATTTTTTGTTGCGATCACAATTATTATATAAGTTTTAAAACCAGTTAAAAATTTTAATTTCCTAGCTATTGTCCATTATGATTCAGCCAACTGATTCTTTTGAAGAAATTGATTCCGCCGTTGTCCGGTTTGCCGGAGATTCTGGAGATGGAATGCAAACTGTGGGGGAGCGATTTACCGATAGTAGTGCATTCGCCGGTAATGATATTGCGACTCTTCCTGACTTCCCTGCTGAGATTAGAGCCCCCGCCGGCACCCTTGCTGGAGTTTCTGGTTTTCAATTGCAATTCGGTAACACC
>NZ_CAXLMO010000119.1:0-6129 GCF_964187635.1 Candidatus Seribacter sulfatis
CTTGGGAACCGTTTGCTGGCTGCCATCGAAAACATTTTTGTTGGTCAACTGTCCATTCAAATGTGAGTACTTTCCGGTAAGGACGACCGCACGGGAAGGTGCGCAAATTGAATTGGTGACCAGACAGTGATTAAACATCATTCCTTCCTTTGCAATTCGATCGAGATGAGGAGTCGGAGCAATCTTGGCTAAGGGCCCACCGTAGGCAGAGATGGCATTTAATGCATGATCATCGGTAAAGATGAAGAGGATGTTGGGTTGTTCTTTATTGGTGGCATTTAATGTGCCACTACAAAATAAGAGTGATATCGTGAGTGAAAGGAATGATTTCATAAAAGACTAATGTTCCCTAGATATAATTTATTACTGAAGGAATAAAATTAGGTTTCCTCCATCTGTGGATAAGTGTAAAAACCCGTATGCATAAAAAAACTTTCATATTTATTTGGGGATTAATCTTTTCGGTAATGGGGCAGTTATGTTCGAAAAACAAAAAACCGAACATATTGATTTTGTACGCCGATGATCTTGGCTATGGCGATCTAAAAATTCTGAATCCAAAATCAAAAATTCCCACACCTCACTTGGAAAAATTGGCTAAGGAGGGAATGATTTTTACAGATGGTCATTCTTCTTCGGGGATCTGTACGCCCAGTCGCTATGCTCTACTAACCGGGAGACATCATTGGCGCAAGTTCCATGGAATCGTTAATGCTTTTGGGAATTCCGCTTTCGATTCAGACAGGCTTACCATGCCGGAGATGTTGAAGGAGTGTGGGTATGCGACCGCCGCGATCGGAAAATGGCACCTCGGATGGAACTGGGATGCTATTAAAAAGCCCGGAGCTAAACCAATTAAGCAAGGAAAGAAGTCTGGATACGGACCCGATGCCTTCGACTGGTCCAAGTCGATACCCAATGGTCCGCTTGATCATGGCTTTGATTATTACTTTGGTGATACGGTTATCAATTTTCCACCCTACTGTTGGATTGAGAACGACAAGGTAGTCGATATTCCGGACACGATGATGGATACATCCAAATGGAAAAAGATCAAGGAGGGGGGCTGGGAATGTCGCCCGGGACCGATGTTTTCTGGGTGGGACCCGTATGAAAATATTCCCACGACCACAGGAAAGGCGGTGGAGTACGTAAAGAATCAGGCAAGCAACGATAAGCCTTTCTTTCTTTATTTTGCTTTTCCGTCACCACACGCCCCGATTATTCCCAACGATGAATTCGATGGTAAGTCAGGTGCCGGACCGTACGGGGATTTTGTGTATGAAACCGATGATGCCTGTGGCCGTATTCTCAAGGCACTCGAGCAGAGCGGACAGGCGGATAATACGATGGTTATCTTCACCGCTGACAATGGCCCTGAGGGGTATGCTTACAAACGCGATGAAACTTTTGACCATTGGTCGGCCGAACCTTTTCGCGGATTGAAAAGGGATATCTATGAAGGAGGTCATCATGTTCCTTATATAATTAAGTGGCCAGGGGTGACCAAGGCGGGAAGTACCTGTGATAAGCTGGTTTCCCAAATTGATTTCATGGGCACAATTGCCTCTTCACTCGGGTATAAACTACCGGATGGTGCCGCGGAAGATTCCCATGATCTGTTACCTTTGCTGAAGGGAAAAAAAGCTAACCCGCGAACGGTACATGTTCACAATACCCGTGAAAGTTCATGGGCTGTTCGGGTTGGGGAATGGAATTTGATCGTAGGTAAAACAGGATACCACTCCAGAGTTCACAAGAGCTGGGAGCAGAAACGGAATTATCCTGCAGATGATGGGGACGCGGTCGAACTTTACCACTATGCAAAGGACATCAGTCAGAGAAATAACCTGGCGAAGAAATTCCCCGAAAAGGTGGCCGAGTTACAGAAAGAACTTAAGAATGCGAGAGAGCGTGGCTTTACTGCCCCCCGGTTGGTCGGTTCTCAATAGCCTAATTCCTGTAAGTCGACTCGCTCATTTATCGCTTGGCGTAAGACCAACCGTGCCCCGTTCCGATGCGATCGTCGGACTTTGCGAGTTTTGGAATCTTACCCAAAGGAGCAAGGGTCTTTCTCCACGCCGCGTGTTTGGCTGAAAGGCGTTCGACAATATCAGTGTGGTTCTTAGCGATGTTCTTTTCTTCCTTGGGGTCGACCTCGAGATCAAACAATTGCCACGGATCTTTGTCGTACTTTTTGTAGAGCCTCCATTTCTTCCAACGCACTGCAATCATATGTCTTCTTTCAGCGTCTCCGGGTTCGTTGTTGAGCCAAAAAAGATACTCGTGGGGCTCTTCCTTATTCTTTTCTGTTATAAAGGGGATTAAATTCACTCCGTCGCAATGCTTTGGAATGGGCAAGCCGGCTACCGAGGCAATGGTGGAATAGAAATCGAAATTGGCGATTTGCTTGTGGTAGTCCTTTCCCTGAGGAATGATACCTGGCATTGAAAAAATCGTCGGTACGCGCACCCAGCCTTCCTGCTGGGTTCCATTTCCTTTGCCTCCTCGATAAGGGGCAGAGGATCCTTCCTCACCGACATTGGCTCCGTTGTCGCTTGAGAAGATGACAAGTGTGTTCTTGCGAAGGCCATGTTTGCTCAAAGCTTTGGTGAGCTTGCCCACCTGGTCGTCAACCGAGACGATCGCTCCCGCCAATTTGCTCCGCTTGCCTTTGGCAGTTGTGCGTTTGGTCAAGCTTGGAGGAGCCTCGTCGTTTTTGGAATGGACGGCTTCGGGGGACCAGTAGAGAAAGAAAGGTTCGGCCTTGTGGCGCTCGATGAAGGTGACGATATTGTCCCCGTCATAATCGGTCAGCCACTGGGTCTTTCCTTCTTTATTGGTGCAAAAATATTTGGATCCTTTTTTCTTGGGTGGTTTCTGGGCGACCTCGTCGAAACCGACTTGGAGCGGTCCTTGCACTTTCGAGCCGACATCCCATTTGCCGATCTGTCCGGTGACATAACCATTCTTGCCCATAAATTTTGCAAGGGTGGGGCGGTCTTCGGGGATGGGCAGACCGCGGGACATTCCATACTTGCCAAACCTTTGTCCGTACTGGCCCATCATTAAGGCACACCTGCTTGGGCAGCAGGGCGGGTTGGTAATATAAGAAGCGGTGAAGCGTACTCCTTCTTTAGCCAAGCGGTCGATGTGTGGGGTGGGTATATCTTCACAGTCATAACAACCGATGTCTCCGTACCCTAAGTCGTCGATATAGATGAGCACGACATTGGGCTTCTCCGCAGATGTTAGTTTATGTCCTATTGAAATGAAAAGAAGGGCAGCACATAACAGCCCATAAGAATAAATGGGAATTCTCATAATTTGAATTTTCTAAAACCTAGTAGCGGAATAAAGGAATTAGAACTTCCGGTATCTGCCTTTAAGATGCGGGTTCGCTTCGGGGAGGTTGGTCACCTTCATTTTCTTGGCATTCCAGTTGAGGCGCTTACCTGGGAACTGGCAGGCTACAACACCGAGGCAGAGCGATTCCGCCAACGGTCCGGAATAATCAAACCCGGCTAAGGTCTTATCCTTTCCCTCAATGGCATCGAGGAATTGAGTGTAGTGGTCGACACCGACTATATCCGTCTTGGGGATATTTTTGGTTACACTATCTGGATAAAAGGTTGGCATTGAACAGTGCGGCAGAACCATACGTCCATTTTCACCTACGAACACGGCACCCTGCTTGGGAAGTTCATCCCCGTTTGGCAACATTAAGTCTGGGTTGTTTTTGTGTCTGGGGGCATCGGCTCCGTCCCACCAAGTAAAGGTGAAATTATCGGTGGTGTATTTGGTTGGGTTAAAGCCGTAACGAACCATGTTCTTTTCCGCATGCCCAAAGCCATTTGGTTCGCGGCAATCGGCCTCCACCCATTTTGGATCCTTGAGATCCAATGCCTTGAAGGGAGTGTCAAAAATATGGATGCCCATATCACCGAGGGTACCGCATCCAAAATCGAGAAGCTTACGCCACTGACCGGGATGATAAACCTTACTTACATAATCATGCATCGGAGCCGTGCCCAACCATAGATTCCAGTCAAGGGTACCAGGTACTTCAGACTTTTCCTTAAAGGGTTCCCCATCATATCCCCAGGTTTTGAATGACCAGACATAGACCTTAGTGACTTTTCCAATCAGACCTTCCTGGATGTAATGACGGGCTAATCGATAAGCTTCTCTGGACTGGTTTTGGATCCCCATCTGCGTGGTCAGTCCTTTTTTGGCAGCAAATTCAGCCAATTGCCGGGCCTCTTTAAGTTTGTGGGTTAGAGGTTTTTGCAAATAAATATGTTTTCCTCTTTCCATTGCATCCATGGTGGCCGGGTAGTGGGTATGATCGGGCGTAGAAATAGAAACCGCATCGATCTTGTCGTCCAGTTTGGCAAGCATTTCGCGATAGTCCTGAAAGGCGGTGGCACTTTTAAACTGTTTGGACCAGGTGTCCATTTTGCCGTGAGCGTAATCGACATCACAAAGTCCGATCACTTCCACATTACTATGCTTGGCAAGATACATGGTATCAATGCGGCCCTTTCCGCCTGTCCCGATATGGGCGGTACAGATCTTACTGTTGGGTGACTTGGCCCGTAAACCGGAGGGAAGAATAAAAAAGCTGCCAACTGCAGCTGAGGATTTAATGAAGTCTCTGCGTGTGTTATTTTTCATGATGAGTAAAAATTTAAGGATCTTTTGTAATTATGAGTATCAATCTGTTTATGTTACAAACACATAATTTATTACGAATAAAATTTATTTTGCTAAGATGTTTTTTATTTCCTGCTTAGCTTTCGAGAAGTCAAAAACACCGTCTTTCATCGAATAATGCATCCGCTTGGTAGTGATGGCTCCGTTAATATGTACACTGACAAGCCGGATCTGATGGTTTCCATCGCGAAGGTCGCCCACTTCTAAAAAGAATTCATTATTCGGGTTGAGGACGGAAGTCCAACTCGTTGCATCGTAGTTGTTGTTTACCATGTAACCCCGTTGTCCTTTGTTTTCTCCATCATTATAAGCAATCATGGCAACGGCAGGTATGGTTGAGTCGATCGTTCCATTTATCTGGATGGCACCATTCTTTGTAGATAAGCTGAGTTTCTTGTACCTTAGAGATGGAGGCTTTTTAGCTTGGTTAGTGGATCCTCTAAATAAGGGGTGGACGAGGAGACGTAGAGCACTGGAATGGGTAAGGAAAGATCCTTTCCCCTGGAGCCATTCTTTTCGGTAAGTGTAATTACCGGCACCCATCAGTGCTGTTCCACGAGTAGATTCCTTCTTGGTGCCCAAGTTATGTGGTAAAGATAAGCCGTGCCCGAGTTCATGAATAGTGCCTCCGATATACACTGTATTAAATCGGTTTAGGGTAAACGGTTCGAAACCTCGGTGTTCCTTGACCTGCAGGATTATCTTTTTGGGGTCAGGCTTGAGCCCTTCAATGGAGAGCCATTCCATGTCAGCGGTGAAACAGATTCCCTTATTATGATTCGCCCCCATGCCGTAGTAAGGGGAATAAATAGTAACTTTTTTACCATCGGTTTTAGAGAGACCGCAAACAATGAGAAGGGTTTCTTCTTCAGAATTAATTCCCTTCGCTCGTAGAGCTTTAAATACTTCTCCCTTAATTTTGCCTCCAGATTTGTAAGTATAATTAGCATCTTTATGAATACCCTGAACTTCGTGCAATTTAAGAATGCCATTTTCTTTTTCTAGGGAGATTGTAACTTGGTTGTACCCAAGTCGATTCATTTCAGTACGAAAGAAATTTTGAATATCTGTCATAATCCCATTCCACCTTTTGCGATGATCTTTGATAGGTTTTCGATCGGCGGGGTAAAAATAAACCACTCGTAATTTTTTATCTTCTAGATTTTTATTTGAGTGTGATTGGAGAATTTGTGAAATATATTTGGACTGTTGGGATTGAGATTTGAAATCATTCCAATTTTCGAAAGTAGGATTTTTAGTTTTTGGGTTGGTACCAAATGCAGACAGTCCCATCGTTATGTAAAGTATGCAAAGTGTAGGAATGATAATTGTCCTCATTCATAAATAAGAAACTGTATTAAATATTTGATCGACCTTTTTTTATGGATTTTTGCTTATTTTAAATTTGTGGTA
>NZ_CAXLMO010000120.1:0-16223 GCF_964187635.1 Candidatus Seribacter sulfatis
CTTCTCTATCAGGCAGGGAGACTGGAAACTTTGCCTTTCCGCAGGAAGTGGTGGATGGAGTGCTCCAAAGGAAAATGAGGCAAAAAAGCAAGGCTTGCCCCCCATTCAATTATTTAATTTGAAGCAGGATAAAAGTGAGAAAAAAAATCTTCAGGCAAAGAACAAAGCAAAGGTAAAAGAGCTAATTGAGCTACTCGACAAGGAAGTCAAAAATGGAAGAAGTTCTTCGGGAAAAAAAGTACCTAATGACCGAGAGGTATCCTACCTTCCTAAAGGATTCACCATATCAAAATCAAACTAATTCAATTACAAAATAGTCATGAAACTTTATTCAATCATATCCCTTACCCTTACCGTCACAGCCTCTCTTTTTTCCGAAAGCTGGAAAATTAAGAGCCAAACAGAATGGAAAAAGAATATTCAATCGAGTAAAGGAATCGTCATTAAAGACAATCTAGTCTCCCCCAAGGAAAAAGCCGGTCACTTCAAAACAAAGCTAAAGAAATTCAAAAGTAAAAAATCACTTCAATCTCTTACCATTCACCAGTCCCCTGTTTGGCAAAACTGGGAAGAAGTTCCTGGCGTTGGCCCGTCCAATCTTAAGGATGCACCCGTCTTCCTTGCAAAAGGACCCAAGGATTACTGGATATTTGGCCGTTATGACTCGCCAAGACCATCCAAAGGTAAACAATCCGGTAAATTTGAAGCAAAGAATGCCAAGCTCCAGGGATTCGATGTTCCCCTTAAAACAACTCCAGATGAAAACCAGTTCAATGCACCTGGCGGTTTAGAGAAAGGATTGGGAGGCTATCATGCCTGGCAAAGTAAGGATATGAAAAACTGGGTACATCACGGCCCGGTTACACCAGGCTTTGCAAGGTGGACGACAACGGCCGAACAGGTCGGAGGCAAAACCTACATCTACTACGACTTCCCCAACGATCAGGATCCCCATCTTTTTATTGATGATGACCTGACCGATGGAAAACCGGGCAAAAACATGGGACTCGCCTTTGCCGACCCATCTGACGGTTCAGACTGTGCAGTCATTCGGGACCTTGATGGAAAATTTCATATCATTTATGAAGACTGGAGCCCGATTCATGCAGGAAAGCATTCATGGGATTCCCCTCTGGCTGGTCATTCTATAAGCCCAAATGGCATGCACCCATTCCAAATTTTAGATCCGGCTATTGATCACCGGACCAAGCCGACGGGAAAGATGGCCAAATATAATCACCCACATTGGACGAAAGAAGACCCAAAAAGATTTCCCACCAGTGTGGCCGAATATGAAATCCATCAACCCGAGCAGGATGCCTATGGCGACTGGGCTGCTATAAGTATCGGTGGACAGTATTACTTATTTTGTGATTTTCATCCCGCTAACGACAAAATTAGAATCGCTTGGTTTACTTCATCGGATATTAATAAATCCTTTGAATTCTGCGGTGAAATCGGGCGGGGACACCCCGACCCGGATATTGGTTTTGCAGAGGGGAAATTCTACCTCATCACACAGACTGCAAAGGATTATGTAAGCAACGGTCCATGGGTTGAAAAAGTGGAATCTCGGGTCGGAGTGGATACCACCAATAACGGTAAGATCGACAAATGGAGTGAATGGTCAGAGATGAAAGAAAGTTATGACTACATCAAGGGCTTTTCAAAACAAATCAAGAAAACCCCGGCCAGACTAAACCTTGCGGGTCTACCGCATGGATACGGGTTCCAGGTCGAAGTCAAGATCAGTGATGTGACCTCCAATGCTTCCAAGCCTTTGATTGAAAGTTTGGAACTGTCTTTTAAGGACTAGTTTCACACCAAATGAAATCATCTGCAAAATTTATGAAACTGCTAAAATTTTCCCTTCTTTCATTGTTGTTCATTTGGGCAACGGGGCTTCTTTCTGCCAATGAGACTATTTTTAATGGTAAAGACCTGACCGGATGGAGTGCGGAGGATATGTCGTACTGGTCGGTGCAGAATAGTGCCATTGTGGGAACCAAGGGAGACCAAAAAATTCCAGGAAATCAATTTCTTTGGTACGACAAGAAAGTAAGTGATTTCAAACTCACTCTTCAAGTTAAACAGGTTCCCTTTGCCGCCAACGCCGGTATTCAATTTCGTTCCAGACGTGAGTCTAATGGTCATGCCATTGGCTATCAGGCAGACATTGGAAAAGGTTGGTGGGGTGCCCTCTACCATGAGCACGGAAGGAAAATTCTGGCAAAGAATAAAGACACTGCCGGGAAACACCTAAATCCCGAAAAATGGAATAAGTATGAAATTCTCGCAGTGGGTCATCGGATCTGGCTGGCGATCAACGATCAAATCACCGTGGCACTTCGCGATCCAATTGGAGAGCTCGAGGGTCAAATCTCTTTACAGGTTCATGGAGGTATGCCCCAAAAGGTTATTTATCAAGGCCTCACTCTGGAAAGAAACCCCCAAGTCAAAATGGTTGGAATGAATGAGACCGAATTGAACAAACTTCTAATTCTCGCCCCTAAAGGCTTTGTCAAAAAAGATAATACCAAACGAGACTAGTTCGTTAAATTTTAAAATTTTGCGGAGTAGTCTTCTTGTAACATGAGTTTTCGCAAATCCAATATTTTCCCCTTATTGCTAGGTTCAATTTGCTCCCTGTATGCCAATAACAAACCAAATGTAGTTTTTATTTTTGCAGATGACCTCGGGTACGGTGAAATTGAAGTGCTTGATCCAAAATACGCGAAAATCCCAACTCCCCATCTTAATCGATTGGCAAATGAAGGACAGACCTATACCGACGCACACACCAGTTCTTCTGTTTGCACACCGTCGCGGTACAGCCTCTTAACCGGTAGATACAATTGGCGCACCCGATTACAAACTTTTGTTTTGGGCGAAGGAGACGCCCCACTTATTTCCCCAGAACGCAAAACCCTGGGTCACCTTTTTAGGGAACAAGATTATCACACTGCAATTTTTGGCAAATGGCACTTAGGGCTTACTTATCAAGTGCCAAATAATGGAAATACGAAACGAAAAAAACTCCTGGATGGTTTTCTTTTATCAAAAGCTCCTGTAGGAGCAAAGGTGATGGGGGGTCCGATTTCACGGGGGTTTGATTCTTATTATGGATTTAACCATGCACGAAGTATGAGCAGTGTAATTGAGAATGATCGCATTATTGAGGAAATAAATCCTGTAGAAATGCTTCCTAATCTTACTAGTGCGATTTCCGAATATATTGATCAAAAAGCGGAGGATTCTAAAAATGGTAAACCATTCTTTATCTATTTTCCGCAAAACTCCCCCCATTCCCCTCTTGTTCCCAGTAAAACATTTAAAGGATCCACAAAACTAGGTGATTATGCAGATTATGTGACTCAGACCGATGCTTCCGTCGGCGTGGTGTTAGATGCACTTACAAGAAACCGCATACGGGAGAATACTCTGGTAATCTTTAGTTCAGACAATGGATCTTTTCATCTGTCCAGCCAAACTCAAAAACGAGCACCAACTCATCGTCCAAGCGGACCGTATCGGGGGAAAAAAGGAAACCTTTGGGAAGGCGGACACCGTGTACCTTTTATCTTAAGTTGGCCGGGAGTAGTCAAAGCGGGTTCAAAATGCGATCAATTGATCTGTCTAACCGATATGATGAGGACTTTTAGCGATTTCTTCTCTGTAGATCTACCTGATAATGTAGCTGAGGATAGTATTAGTTTCTTACCTTCAATCTATGATCATACTATATCCAAGGTTCGAAAAAATATCATTCATCATGATATTAAAGGGTACTTCTCGATTCGGGATGGAAACTGGAAACTGTTGCTCAAAAAATTGGGCAACTCCAGTGTTCAACTATACAATCTGGACAAAGACATAGGTGAAAGGACCAACATGGCTGGAAAAAGACCAGATGTCTTAAAAAAACTTACTCAATTATTGAAATCTCAAGTAGAACAAGGAAGGTCTACTCCCGGGTTAACTCAAAAAAATGATGTCCCTGTCAACATTTGGAAAGACAGGAAATAAATTCGAATATAATTAAAATGAAACCAAGAATTATCTTATTTGCCCTTTTTGCATCATCTATATTTTCATACGCTCAAGCAAAGGAGAGATTCGTAAAGAATCAAAATATTTCAAGTGGATCGGCCGAGATTTTATTGGGAACGGTTAAAGGACAAGAACAAGTTGTACAAATGTCGGGCACCCGCAAGATTGCCGGTATCTACCCTCACCTAACGACCTACTCGCAAAGCCGTAAAGATGGAAAGTTTTTTAAAGATGGACATCAGGAATGCGGGATTGGGGGAATCATTCCTTGGGCCGATAACTTATGGATGATCACCTATGCTCCCCATAAGCCAAGAGGGTCCGATCATAAGCTCTATTCTATAGACAAGAATATGACCATGACCATCCATGCTGAAAGTGTGGGAGGAACCCCTGCAGCCCGTATGATTCACGAGGAATCCAAGCAATTGTTTATTGGACATTATGTGATCGATGCCAGGGGAAAAGTCCGTGCGATTAGCCCATCCAAAATGCCTGCCCGGGTCACTGCATTCATGCGGCACCTCAAGGATCCGGAGAACTATGTATACCTCTACGATATGGAAAATATGTTCTATGAGGTAAATGTAAATACCTTGGAATTTAAAAAACTCTTTCATGACCCCATTCCCGGATATCATGGTAAGGGTGGCTTTACCTCCCAGGGAAAAGTTGTGGTCAGCAATAACGGGGAAGCGATGAGTGGCCATTTAGATAAACCTGAACTCTGGCAGGTATCCAAGGAGTACACCCAAAAAAGCTCTGAAGACCGCGGGTGTCTTGCCACTTATGATGGTAAAAAATGGGAAGTGATTGAACGCAGACAATACACCGAAGTAATTGGCCCACAAGGCGTGCATCCGACGTCAAAAGGCAAGAACGATCCAGTCTGGGCCATCGGTTGGGATAAAAGATCTCTTCGTTTACAGGTGATGGAAAATGAAAAATTCACCACATTCCTCCTGCCCAAGGGATGCCTGAATAATGATGCTGCACACGGTTGGTTTACCGAATGGCCGAGAATTCGGGATATCGGCCAAAAGGATTTGCTGATGGATATGCATGGCATGTTTTTTAACTTCCCGAAAGATTTCAGCTCCCAAAATTGTCGTGGCTTGGAACCCATAGGCTCCCATATTCGCTACATACCCGACTTTTGTTTTTGGAATGGGAAAGTGGTTCTGGCCACCGATGAGGCAAGTATTCAGGGAAACCCTCTAGTCGGGCAACCTCAATCCAATTTGTGGTTCGGTGATTTTGAGGATTTGAAAAGTTGGGGACCACGGAACGCAGCAGGGTCGATCTACATGAATGATCGGGTCGAGGGTGATGTTCCTTCCGATCCATTCCTGATTAACGGTTTTCCTCAAAGAATCGTTCACTTGGTTTCGGACCGTCCTGTCACTTTCTCTCTGGAGGTGGACCGGAAAGGAAACGGGCAGTTTGAAAAATATAAAAAAATTAAGACTGGTGGTTATACATCTCATATATTCCCCAAAGATTTTAAAGGTCAATGGATTCGGGTTGTTACCGACAAAACCTGCAATGCATCTGTATCCTTTCAGTTCTCAGATGATAGCTATCGCAGTTCGGCTCAAGAAGATAAACTATTTCAATCAATAGCGGATTATGATGAAGCCAATCCTCGCTCTGCCCTACTCTTCCCAAATGCTCATAACCGCCACCTTTCCGTCCTCAGTTCAGATGGAAATGCTTACGATTTTGATCATGTAACTTTCAAATTCGATCGTTTAAACAAAGAACCTATTGCAAGCAAATGCATCAGTCCTGAAGCCTCTAAGAGATGGGGTCCCAAGGAACTTGAGAAAACCCTACGGGAATTCCTTACTCCAAAAATGGAATACTCAGTTGATGAGGCATCGGTCATTTTAATCAGTAAAGAAAATCGCTCCATTGTGGGACAAAAGGGAAACCGTACCGTTCTTCGCCTACCCAAAGGTCCTTCGGTTTACGACAATTCTCTGTCCTTTGGTCATCCGAGAATGCACAGAGAGGTTGAATCGGAACGAATGCTCGCTAACATACATGGAACCTTCTACGAAGTTCCTTTTTGGATTGTGGGACAGGCTCCTCTTTACACTAAAATGCGACCGGTCAGCACTCACAATAAACAAATCTCTGATTTCACCACCTGGAATGGATTGCTAGTACTGGCAGGACTCAAGTCCAATACTTCCCCATCCTCCCGTATATTTAATTCCCCAGACGGAAAAACATCGCTCTGGCTAGGTGGAATCGATGAACTATGGGATTTTGGTAAACCAGTGGGAGTTGGCGGTCCCTGGAAAAATACAAAGGTTAAAGCGAATGAACCATCGGATCCTTACCTGATGACCGGATATGATCAAAAAACTTTGATTCTAGAATCAGATAAGGATTGTACGATCACAGCCGAAATTGACATCGATCATTGGACAGGATTTCACCCCTACAAAACTTTTTCCCTAAAAGCGGGAAAGAAGAAAACCTTTCAATTCCCCGATGAATTCGCCGCCCATTGGATTCGTTTCAAAACGGATAAGGAAATTAAAGCAACCGCTCAACTCATTTACGAATGAATAATAAGATAGCCCTCCTCTTTTTCACATTTTTTGCACTGTCAGCATCCGCAAAGCAAAATGTTGTATTCATCTTAGCTGACGATATGAGCCGGGACACCTGGGGTGCATACGGCGGAAAAGACTGTAAGACTCCAAACATCGATCAATTAGCCAGGGATGGAACACGATTTGATCGTGCCTATTGCACGGTAGCCATGTGTGCCCCCTTCAGGCAGGAACTTTACAGTGGAAGATCCCCCTGGCGAACCGGTACTCTACCCAATCACTCAAAATCAGTTTCCGGAACCAAAAGTATAGTTCATTACCTGAACCCCCTCGGTTACCGGGTTGCCCTGCTCGGCAAATCCCACGTGGGCCCAAATGAATGCTATCCATTTGAGCGCCTTGGAGAGGTAAGTAAAAAAGTGGATGCCAATCCTGAAATCATGGATAAGGCAAAGGGATTTCTGGATGACTGTGAAAAAAAAGAAGATCCATTTTGTTTATTTATTGGATCTCATGATTCTCACGCTCCATTCACCACAGGTGCCCCCTCAGCATATGACGCCAAAAAAATTACGGTTCCACCCTATTGGATTGATACGCCAGAACTGAGGGAGGTTATGATTCAATACTACGCAGAGATCACCAATTTTGACCGCTTAGTTGGAATGATGCGCAAGGAACTGGAAAAAAGAAATCTATGGAAAAATACCATTTTCATGGTATGTAGCGAACAGGGAACCCAGCTCCCCTTTGCGAAATGGACTTGCTATGATAACGGCTTACACACGGGATTGGTCGCCCACTGGCCCACTCTTTCCATACCCGGCTCAGTCGTAGAAGAATTAGTAACCACTGCGGACATTACCCCAACCTTGGTCGAAAGTCTGGGAGGCAAACTTGAAAAAGGTGATGTTGATGGAAAAAACTTCCTTCACTTATTAAAAGGTGTGGAGGAACCGATACATCAATATGTCTACGGGGCCTTTACGAATTGTCGAATCATTGACAATCGGGAACGCATCTATCCGATCCGGGCCATTCGCGATAAAAGATACTCCCTGATTTATAATCCAAATCATAAATCCATAACATCAAATGTTACGCTCACACAGGACCTAAACATGATTGAGGATACCCAAACAAAACCCAAAGATCTCAATCCGACTGGTTCCTGGGTGGCAAAACCAGATAAAAACAAAATGGAACAAGCACTCGTCCATAAATTGCATAACCGGGACGAGTTTGAATTGTACGATTTACAAAAAGATCCATTTGAGATGAAAAATTTAGCGGGTAGTCCAAATCACAAGAAAGTTCAGGGAAGACTCAAATCTGCCTTAATGGCTAAACTAAAGGAATTAGCAGACAGCAATCCCATCAATACTGAAAAGGGATTTGTATCGGTTGCTAGCAAAAAAGGTAAGAAAAACTAGTACGACTTGATCCAGTCGACCTGTAGTGTGAACGGTCCATCCTGCTTATCGTAGATCATAAATTCGATACTACGGATCTTAGACTTGATCAGTGGATGTTCATCTTTTGACAGCGGCCTCCCCCGCCAGCTTACATCCATTTCATCAAAAGGAATCCTTACCTCCTGCCAACCATTTCCGGTTGTAAAATTTGAGCGGTAAGAAACAGACTTCCCTTCCATACGAACGCCCAATTTATAGGTTCTACCATCTCCCTTGTACCGAATATGTAGACCCTCCTTATCACCCAAACTGAAATCTGATGGATTTGTACGGATAGAAGAGAACCCACCACCATTCGTATTGGTAGTTCCCGAGAAAATTAACCTCTTCTTCTTGAAAGAAAAGCCACCTTCGGAACGACCCCCCATTACATTATCATTCACAGTTATCCAATTCGTAGCGGGATTGTCTTCAGTGAAATCGTAAATTAGGTTTTCCATTTCTTTTTGTTTTTTCTTTTTATTGATAGCCAAAGAGTAAGGAACACACGCGAGACAAAAAAAGGTAATTAAAAGGTAACCGTGAGAGAAACTCGTTGATAAATAGTTCATTATATTAACTTACTCTCAATAAATATACAGTCAAGGTAAGCATTCGTACGACTCTTGTCATGAACGTAAATCAGCAAAACGAAAATCTTTAATTGATACTATGTATCTAAGCTAACTTATGCTACCAAAGGATCGAAACTGGGTATTTGCTCAGTTCTTCCTCATTTGTCAATAGGTACAAATCCTCGGCTAAAGCAGTTGCAGCCAGTATCCGATCAATCGCATCGTCATGGTGATAGGGAAGTTCCGCGAGTCGATAACAATACTCACGGGTCATTCCAATCGATTTGATATTCCAAATTTTAACCTGCTCCTTTACCCATCTCCTTGGAGTAACAGGCATTTCCAGACTACCATCATTATATTTAAGGGAAAGTTCCAGAACAGATGCATCACTTAAATAAAACTCATTCTTTTGATCTGAAAGAACCTCACTGGCCAGTCTACTTAATTTAGATGGCTCAGAAGTCAGCCAAATAAAAGGGAAAGTGTCGAGTAGTACCCGCATTAGAAATAAACAACAGTATCACCCACGCTGCCCGCGACTTCGCGTTTTTCAACAATCTTAATGGGTTTGGAGGTAACGGTTCCGACTTCGGGTCTTTGCTCGTTGGGCAGTTGAGAACATGGAACTAATCGAGCAATTGGCTTCTTCCCCCGAGCTAGCACAACCTGCTTTCCATCCTCTACCTGCAAAAGTAATTTAGACAGATTTGTTTTTGCAAAGTGGACGGTGTACATATAACTAAGCTAATTAATTTATTAGCTTAGTCAAATAATATTATGTTTATTTGCTTCAAATCTGACATTGCTGGAGGGTCAATGTATTAAAATCGAAATTTGAGACGATGTAGCCTTGCTTTTTTATCTGCCGAATGAGTAATTTTTAGATTCTTCGATTCAAAACTATAGAAAGATGAAAAAAATACCTTATTCTCAAACCCGCCGTAGTTTTCTGAGCAAATCTGCCACCGGTGCTACCGCAGCATCTATATTACCCAGGCATATTTTTGGTGCACCTCATGTTCCACCCTCTGAAAAATTCGGTACCGCCTTAATAGGTTGTGGCGGAAGGGGTCCAGGTACCTATTCTCAATTATGCAAGGGATTGGATGTTGAACTTGTGGGGGCATGCGATGTGGACACAAATAAAGCCAAAAGATTTTCGCTTGCCCGTAGCAAGGGTAAGGCAGAATCATACCAGGATTTTCGTCGCTTGCTCGAAAGAAAGGACCTCGATCTAGTTGCGATTGCGACCCCGCCTCATTGGCATGCAAGCATTTCAATTGCTGCGGCAGAAGCGGGAATGGATGTTCTTTGCGAAAAACCGATGACTCGTTTTGTTGCTGAAGGCAGAGCGGTTGTTAATGCTTTCAAACGTTATGGGCGAATCTATCAAATTGGTACTTTTGGTAGGTTTAACCGAAGCAAGGATAAAGCATCTATCCTCAAGCACAAAATCATGTCCAGCGGTCTAATGAAGGACTGCAATGCGGTAAGGATGAAAAAAGGTGGATTAAAAGTAAAGCAGTGGAGTGGGACACCCGGAATTGGACCACAAACCATACCCGACACATTGGATTGGGATCTTTACTGCGGTCCCTCGCCATGGAAGCCTTACGAAAGCAGACGGACAGGCGGTACACATCGTGGGTATTGGGACTACGAGGGCGGAGGGATGTGTGATATGGGACAACACCACTTCGACCCCGAACAATGGACCTATGCCAAGGATCATACTAGTCCCGTTGAAATAACTCCATTTGCCCCACCATCCCATCCGGAGGTCACGGGAATGTGGGCGTGGGTAGAACTTAAATATGCCGACGGATTTAAATTCGTTATGGAAAGCGGAGAATGGGGCCCATCTTACGAACGTCATCCAGTGCGGGATGTTTCTCTGGATGACCTGTCCAAGGATGATCAAGAGAAGATTAAATCAATGCCTGACCCCGAGCCTTTATTGTCATTCGGAGAAGCGGTCAAACAACGCAAACAAGCAGGTGGTCATCCCGAAGCGGCTCACAGGGCAGCCTGTATTCTCCACTTAGCTAATCTGGCCATCCGTCTGGGTAGAAAATTAAAGTACGACCCTGACAAAGAAGTCTTTATCAACGACAACGAGGCCAATCGTTTTCTTAATCCACCCATGAGTGCCCCTTGGCGAATCTAATACCCAATAAATACTTAAGATGAATACCAAGGAAATACTAAATGCCTTTCCCCAACCCGAAGGAAAAATTCTTCGTAATATCGACAAAGAAGCCTGCGAACAGGCAGTCGAACAAATTATCTCAGGAGGAAGGAAGATAACCCGGGCAATAATTGACCTCATTCTCGAACCAGGAAACGGCGACGATATCCGCCCAAGACACGCGATTCACGCCACCGCTATTCGAGTGGGAGGAACCGGTAAGGAGATAGAGAGAAATTCTTTTGCCTCAGCACTCGCAAGTACTCTGACCGACGACCGCCCTAAAGCTGTTAAAGGTTTTGTTATTCGCCAACTACAGGTTTGTGGAGGGGCCAAGCAGGCAGAGGCTATTGCTTATTTTTTAAACGATTCTGAGGAACATCTCTATGAATACTCAGCACAAGCCCTGGAAGCAATTGGGTCCCTAACCATAGACCATTTCCGTACGGCTTATCCTTTAGCAAAAGGTGCTCCACGTATCACAATTCTGCAAGGACTCGGTCTACTCCAAGACAAAAAATCTCGCCCATTCTTCCTTTCCGCAATGCAAGATACCGACCTGGAAATTCGACTTGCAGGAATCTGGGGTCTAATGCGAATTTCCTCTGCAAAGGACGCCGAATTAATGCTTTCCCAATCGCTTAAAGAAAAAGGCTGGGGCCGTATTAAAGCGACAGCATATTGTTTTGAACTGGCTGAAAAACTTGCAAAGAATGGTCAAAGCAAAGAAGCCAAAGCCATTTACATTAAAATAAAAAAATCGCATTCTGAAAAACAAGATGCTTACCTTCGTGAAACAGCCGACCGTGGGTTGGCACAATTAAAGTAAACCTGAATATCTAGTTATGCGAATAATCTTTCTCCTCTTGCTCCCAGTAGCCTTAATCCAGGCTAAACCCACTTATTGGAATCAATTTCGCGGTCCAAATGGAGACGGCGACGCTCAAAACTCTCAACTGCCAGTCCAGTTCTCTGAAACCGAAAATCTGACATGGAAAACGCCTATTTCGGGCAAAGCATGGTCCTCCCCTGTTGTCAAAGATGGAAAAGTCTGGATTACAAACGCTGAGGAGGACGGATATAAAATGTGGGCTATTCAATTGGACTGGAAGACCGGTAAGCAGATCAAAAAAGTATTAGTCTTTGAGAACAAAGAACCCCAATTCTGTCATCCTATGAATAGCTATGCGACACCCACTCCTGTAATAGAGGGTGAGTTGGTATTTGTTCATTTCGGAACACATGGAACTGCAGCACTGGATCTAAAAAGTGGAATAAAAATTTGGGAACGCAGAGATTTTAAATGTGATCATTTTCGCGGTGCTGCAGCATCTCCAATAACCCACAAAGAAAATGTGATCATACATTTTGACGGGCACGACTTACAATACATCGTCTGCTTGGATCAAAAAACAGGTAAGACGGTTTGGAAAAAAGATCGGGCTTATGACTTTAAAACCAATAATGGTGACCGAAAAAAAGCGTACTGTACGCCCAGTGTTATCACCCATAACGGAAAAGAAGAATTAATAAGCCCCGGTGCAGTGGCCACCGAATCAAGAAATCCAAAAAATGGAGATCTATACTGGACGGTAAGAACCGGTGGAATGAATTCCTCTTCGCGTCCCATCTATCGACATGGCATGGTGTATGTGTTCTGTGGAATGGGCTCGATGTCGGCCATAAGACCTGGAGGTTCAGGAGATGTGGACAAAACCCACTTGGTTTGGAATCGTCGCAAAGTAGTACCCAAAAAATCATCCCCTCTTTTACTGGGAGAATATTTATTTATGGTTTCGGACGAAGGGGTGGCATCCTGTAATAATCCGAAGACTGGGGAGGTGTATTGGGCCGAACGACTGGGCGTGAAAGGTCAATGTGCCTCTTCCCCTATCCATGCAAATGGAAAGATCTATTCTTTTTCAAGCGATGGAGACTGTGTTGTTTTTAAACCTGACCCATCGGGTCTAAAAGTGTTGAGTCGCAATAAATTAGATGAGGGTTGTATGGCATCTCCTGCTGTTGTGGGTAATTCCCTGCTTGTGAGAACCAAGAAAAACTTATATCGCTTTGATCATCCCGATTATAAATAAATTTTAAATTAATGAAATCAAAGATCCTCCTAACCACATTACTTTTTAACGCTTTGTCCTTGTTCGCTAAGGACGCATGGAAATCTCAGCCCAATTGGTTAGAGCTTCCCGACAATCGTGATAAAGTCGGAAATATGCATGGTGATATTGCGGTAAGCTCAAATGGTGACATCTATGTAAGTGTGGGCGACCCCAAGGCCGGCTTGCAAGTTTATGGAGATAACGGAAAGTGGAAACGTAATGTTCCCAATGCTCCGAGTGATCTGCATGGCTTCGTTATTAAAAAAGAAGGAAAAGAGGAATTTATTTATGCGGTTCGGGTGGGTGGAGGTGAACTCCTTAAATTGACTCTCGACGGTAAAACTGCTTTGAAAATCCCAGCCTCTTCCATTCCCGATGAATTCAAAAGAAAAGGCAAAGACGGAAAACCTTTCGTCCGGTTGACTGGTGCAGATGTATCCGCAAATGGAGATATCTTTTTGACCGATGGCTATTCTTCCGATCATATTCACCGATTTGATAAAAAGGGTAAGTATTTAAACTCGTTTGGTGGAAAGAATGCACCCTATGGATTTCGCACCCTCCACAAACTGGTCATAGATTCACGTTTCAACCCAGCACGGATTATTGGGATGGATCGGGCTAACAACCGAGTGGTCCATTTGGGACTCGATGGCAAGTTCATTGGAGTGGTGGAAGAAGGCCTTTTACTTCCAGCCTGCGTTCATATTCATGGTGACTGGGCGGTTATTGGAGAACTGCGCGGACGGGTGACTATCCTTGATAAAAAAGGCAATATCTATGCCCAAGTTGGGGGAAACAGCAAAAAAGACGAAATAGGAACCAACAGAACTCCGCCGACAAAATGGCGCGAAGGCATTGTCACTGCGCCCCATGGTATAACCTGTAATGCCAAGGGTGATATCTTTGTTGCGGAATGGAACATTACCGGAAGGGTTCACAGGTTTAACCTTGCTGTAAACTAGGTTACCATGAAAAAAAATACCCGATTAGCCATAAGTACTTTATCTGTATTATGTCTTCTCTCTTCTTCGCTTTTAGGAAAAAAGGATATATCTAAAGAATCATCCGATCTTTTAGGCAAACACGGACTCAAGGGATGGAAGGTCCCTAAAGGCAATGAGGCTTCAAAATGGTATCAGGTAACCAATGATATCCTTGAAGTAAGAAGTGGAAGCAAAAAGAAGGGCTCGGTGCTCTGGACTAAAAAGGAATATCAAGACTTTGAGGTTAGTTTGGGATTTCGTTTTATTGAGGGAACCATTGATTCAGGAATCCATTTAAGAAATTCAGATCAGATCCAGATTGGAATTTCCGGGTCACTCAAGAGAGATATGACCTGCTCTCCATACATTCCGGGTAAAGGTTATCCAGTAGAGGCCAAGAATATTAAAAAACTCCTCAAACCAAAAGATTGGAATCAAATGCGCATACGAGCAGTTGGTCAAAATTACACCGTATGGTTACAGGAAGAGGAGGTAATGAAGTATAAATCATCCTCGGCAAAAGAAAAAGGACCTATAGGTATCCAACTGCACGGAAGTCGAAACATGAAAATTGATTTCCAGGATATTTCGGTTAAGGAACTATAGCACGATGGAAGATTCTGGCTCAAAGCGTGAAGGGAAATTCTTGTTTCTTGTCATTGCTAAATAGTACAACTGAAAGTTCCCCGTGTGCGATGGGATATTAAATCGCTACGCAATGACATGATTCAGGCTTGCCCTTTTTAAAGTTCAGCCAAATTCTTTTTTCATGCCAAGCAAATCTCCGGTCATTCGATTACTTTCAGATCTTGTCTCTATACCGAGTATAAACCCATCCCTTGGCCCCTCGAACTCGAACTTAACCGGAGAGGAAGGGGTTGCTACCCTTCTTGCCGATCAAGCGGGCAAATTAGGAATAGAAATCCAAAGACAGGCAGTTTTACCGGGTCGGAAAAATATTCTTCTTCGCTTAAAGCCCAAGGGTAAAATCAAATCGCGGATTATGTTAGCTCCGCACATGGATGTGGTACCGGCTGAAGAAAATGCATTTAAACCAAAAATTAAAAATGGTAAATTACATGGCCGAGGAGCATGCGATACGAAAGGTTCAATGGCTGCCTTCTTTCAGGCGTTTTGTGATCTGGCGAAAAACGGCCCCTTACCGCTGAGCACAGAAGTTATCTTCGTGGGATTAGTCGATGAGGAATTCGGGCAGGCAGGTTCTCGAAAACTAGCTAAGTCTGGCCCTCAAGCCGACCTCGCGATTGCGGGCGAACCCACTGAGCTTAAAGTAGTCACTGCCCACAAGGGTAACTCGTGGCTACAACTTAAAACCACAGGCGTTGCTGCACATGGTGCCACTCCAGAGAATGGTAAAAATGCAATCGAAGCCATGACTCCCATTCTAAAAACCCTATTTCATGATTACCCCAAAATATTAGGCAAGCGAACCCACCCGTTACTCGGTTCTCCGACGCTGAATATAGGAAAAATTTCGGGGGGCAACCAACCCAATATTGTCGCCGACCAATGCACCATTGATTTGGATAGACGAACGATTCCCGGAGAGAATGAGGATTCAATCAAAAAAGAACTCATGGCTCTATTCCGGCAACAAAAACTACCCATCCCCCATTTCTCGAGCACTCGTTCTGTACCATGCCTACCCTTGGATACAGATCCAAATCTTCCCTTCGTTCAAACTCTACTACGGGCATCCAAAAAAAGAAAAACTCATGGGGTATCCTACTTTACAGATGCCTCTCCAATCGCAATGGGTGGAACTCCGGCAGTTGTTTTTGGTCCAGGTAATATTGCACAAGCACACGCAAGAGATGAATTTATAGATATTTTACAATTGGAAAAAGCCTACAAAATAATCGGTGTATTTTTAAAAAATATGCCCTAATTTTTTTCTATACCTAGAGTTCTCGAATTTGAAAACTTCTTAAAACTTCGAAAAATGTTTTGATTCCAGATCAATTTATCATTCAAATTCATCACTATGATAAAATCATTTTTTCTATTCTCTATTTTCCTGCTTATAAATTTACCTTCTTACGGAGAGGAATCGAACCATTGGGATATTCTTTTCGACGGTAAAAACTTAAATAATTTCCGTGGCTACAATAAAGATAAACCTGGAAACGCATGGACCGTTGAAGACAAGGTCATCAAATTAAAAAAAGAAAAAGGCAAAATCGGTGGAGATTTAATGACCCAAGAAAAATATCAATTCTTCGAACTTCAACTTGAATGGTGCCTCCCTAAACCGGGAAATAGTGG
>NZ_CAXLMO010000121.1:0-3954 GCF_964187635.1 Candidatus Seribacter sulfatis
CCCATTTGAGTTTCGATAATGGGCAGTGCCGTAAGAGAACCATTTCCATTATCTTCGTTCAGTCTGGCGGAACGCTCTAATAATCTGGAATGAAGGTAAAATACATCGCCAGGATAAGCTTCTCGTCCTGAAGGTCTTTTGAGAATTAAAGAAATTTGACGGTATGCAACTGCATGTTTTGAAAGATCATCATAAACAATTAGTGCATCCATACCGTTTTCCATGAACCACTCACCCATTGCACATCCTGCATAGGGAGCGAGGTATTGGTTTGCGGGATTATCGGCAGCAGGAGCAGAAACAATCGTCACATACTCCATTGCACCCGTTTCTTCAAAAACCTTGATCGTACGAGCTACATTTGAATTTTTTTGTCCAACGGCTACATAAATACAATAGACAGGTCGAAAATTAGCATCTCCCGACTCCTTTCCTTTTTTATTAATCTTTGCCTGGTTGATAATCGTATCAATTGCAATGGTAGTCTTTCCCGTGGAACGATCTCCGATGATCAGTTCTCGCTGTCCACGTCCGATCGGAATCATTGAGTCCACCGCCATTATTCCTGTTTGAAGAGGCTGTGTAACTGATTTGCGAGGTATAATTCCTGGTGCAATGCGCTCGACTGGGTAGGTTATATCAGAGTCAATTGGACCTTTCTCATCTATGGGTCTACCGACCGCATCCACAACTCGTCCGAGTAATCCTTTGCCGACTGGTACTGATAGAAGTTTGCCTGTTGTTCGAGCTTCATCTCCTTCTTTTAGCAAACTTGTCTCACCGAGAAGTACACAGCCAACGGAATCTTCTTCCAGATTGAGTGCGATTCCTAAAACATTGTTAGGAAATTCGACCATTTCGTTGTACATGACTTTTGATAAGCCCTCAACTCTGGCAACACCATCAGCAAGTGTAGCAATTGTACCCACATTTGTGCGGGTGGCGTCGGTGGAAAGATTTTCAATTTCCTTGCGAATTAAATCAGTTATGGAACTCATTAGGTTTATTCAAATTATGTGAGAGATTTTTTAAGTCGTGCGATTCTACTGGCGATAGAGTCTTCGTAAACATCGTCTCCGATGCGCATTCTGAATCCGGCAATAAGAGGTCGATTTTCTTGAATCAATAGATTTATTTTTTTTCCTCGAGCGAGAGAGATTTTATCCGAAATAAGGTTAGAGGAGGAATCGGCATTTGAGTCAAATTTTTCAAGGCTGCCCTCGTAAGTATTGATCTGTCGTTTAATCAAAGTGAGGAACTTGCGCAGAATAGGCAAAGCTCTTCGAGCTGGCTCTTTTTTTAATTCGGTTAGGATATGGTTAATTTTCTCAGGTTCTACCCTACCCTCTTCATTTAAAGAAAGCACAACCAATCCCTTTGCGATTTTTGAGCTCTTTGCTTCTTTTAACATCAGAGAAGTGCGGTTTTAGGCAGAGAATTTAATTTCTTTTGCCGCTGATTCAGAAAATCGAGATTTCTCATCGTCTCCGAGTTCGCGTTGAAGAACTTTGCTTGCTGTTAAGACAACAAGAGAAGCAATCTCCTCCCTTGCATCATTTAACACTCTTTGTCGTTCAAGTGCCATAGAACTTCTAGCTTTCTCAATGATTTCTTCAGCCTGTTTACGCGCTTCTTCTTTTTGTGACTCAATGTAAGACTTTGCTTTCTCTTGAGCCAATGCTATAGTTTTTTTTGCCTCAAGTGAAGCTTCTTGCAATGTCTCTTGTTGTTGTTTTTCGGTTGATTCGAGTTCAAGTTTGATCTTCTCGGCATTTTTTAAAGAGTCTGCTATTTTCTCTTCCCGTTCTTTAATTGTTAAAAGAACTTTCTTTAAACCAAAATGCCAAATTATAACAGCAACGAGGATAAAATTAAAACCTTGAGCAACGAGCAAAGGCCAATCAATCCCAAACTTCTCAACGATGCCTGATGTCGTTTCAGATAAACTTGCCAAGGTAATCATAGATTTCACCAGGGTTAAGAGAATATAGGATTACAGGAATAACGAGTAAAACGCAACCGCTTCGGCAAGCGCCATACCGATGATAGACTGAACTAGAATTTGGCCCGATGCATCCGGATTTCTTCCTACAGCTTCCACACCTTTCATTCCAACAATACCAACCCCGATTGCTGCCCCAAGACACCCAAGTGCTCCTTGTATACTTCCAGTAATTCCAGTTGCTTGTTCAGTTAGTTCGGGTGCTTGGTCAGCTGCTTGTGCGATTATGTCGATCATGATAATTTAATTTTAATGTTGTTGATTATGTTCGCCCACGCTCTTGGATGGTCGCGAATAGAAATTTAGTGATTTTCTTCCTCATGGTTACAGATTAGCCCAATGTACACAGAGACTAAAAGCATAAATACCATCGCTTGCACGAGTCCGATTAGAACTTCCATGAAATAAAATGGAATCGGAGCAATGGCCATAGAAATATTGATTAAAGTTTCGTTTAATTTAAGGTTTTCGCCCAGGTAAAACATGCTGTGCAACAAACTTTCCCCTCCGTACACATTTCCAAATAAACGAAACGTGAGAGACACGGGCCTGAAAAGAATGGACAGCACTTCAATGAAACCAACCGCGATAAAAAGGATACCTAGTAGGCCAAAAATTAAAAAATTGACCTGTGTTTTGTCGGCTTTATTACCGAACCAATCTTTAATTATAGCTTTTAAACCCGCGTATCTGACAATAAAGTAAACCCAGCATAAATTAGCTACTAAGGCTAAAGCCAAAGTCATATTTAAGTCCGCATTACCTGGACGGATTAAAGGTTTTGTAATTTTAAAATGATTTCCTTCTTGAATTCCTTGTCCAATTGTACCAACGCCAGGTAATAATGCACTCCAGTTATGGATCAATATAAAAATAAAAAGCCCTGATAATAACCAAAATGACGGGTAGAAAACTTTTTTACCTACAATTGGTTCTAATATGGTGCGGAGTGAAGTGATTGCTGACTCTACAATTAATTGTCCTTTTGAGGGAATGAGTGAAGTCCTGCCAACTAGAAGTTTAACAATAATCACTATTGCGATAGATATGATCCAACTGGTAACCATAGAATTGGTAACTGGAAATACTCCAAGTTTGAATATTTCTTCGGACACTAAACTAACACCTTCACCTGAGGCGAGCACAGGTAATGATGTAACTAGGAAGGAGAATGGTATTAGAAGCTTCAAAACAAGATGTGCACTATAAGTTTTGTTTAACCAAGGTCAACGAGGTTTTTCTATTTTTAAGCTTAAATTGCTAAATACATGAACGGTCACCCTTGAATAGAATAATAAGGTGCCAGTTTGTGTTTACATAGTAAGTCGTAAATTAACTCCATAAGTCCAGCTTATAGCCAATTGGCTGACAAACTTGAAAAATCGGGCAATAGTTCCTGAAAGTAACTTTCGTGTTCAAGTGGCCAGTCATGATTTGATAATTCCCAGGAATCAGAAATTTGAATTTGTGTCTTAGTCCACTCAAAATATTCAACATGGTCAGTTCTGAAAAATAATCTACTTTGAGAATGAGTATGAAGCTTAAGTAATTTAAGAAATGAATCCTGTATCAACCTTCTTTTATGATGTTTCTTTTTGGGCCATGGGTCAGGGAAAAAAACGAATACATTGGTAAATACTAATTCTTTAGGTTTGTAATTAATAAACTCAATTGCTTCCGCTTTTAAAAAGCACAAGTTAGTATTTTTAGCATTTTCTTTTTTTACTGTCGCTTTTTCAATTCGTTTGGAAATTAGGTCAATACCGATGCATATTTTTGTTTTATTTCGCTGCGCATATTCATTAATCCAATGCCCGTGCCCACAACCAATCTCTAAATCAATTGAGTGCTTATTCGTTGAATTGATAAGCGGAGTAATCTGGTTGGAGAAAAACTGCCTTACCCTACCCTCTCGCTCCTTTTGGAGGGAAAAAGTTTTAAGAAAGTAGTCC
>NZ_CAXLMO010000122.1:0-15915 GCF_964187635.1 Candidatus Seribacter sulfatis
GTAGCTTGTGGAGAATTTAAATTACGATTCACCATCGCCTGAAGAAGGTAAGGGTTTTCTTGCCGATCTTCACTGTGTGCAATTCCCCCAATGGGTTCCCAACCCTCCTGAATCGCCTCATTTACTTTTTCAGACAGTGTGGAAGTAGCTGACTCCATTGCTCCACCCCCCATCACTCCCTGGCTAGCATCTTCGATAATTACTTTATATTGCATAATGGATCTTCTCTATTTGTATGATTAATTTAAGAACTTTTCTTAAAAACGGGAGCACCTTGGATCTTGATTGAATTTAATTTGGTTCCTTTCCCAAGGGGCCTGGCTTTTATTCCGGTTAATCGAAAATTTTCTCCTTCCGCCTTCAATTCAAAGCGTAACCGGAAAGGTTTTTCTTCGGGACCGTCAAATGATATCCAAATCAATGGTTCTTCAAAAGTTTTTTCTTCCACCCATGTTCCAACCAATGAAATAGGAAAATATCCATCAATTATAACTTGTTTGTCATCTTTAAATTGAAGAGTCACTTCCCTGCCTTCCACTAGTCCACTGTAACTTCCCTGGATGTCCTGTCCGCATGAAGCGAAGAAAAAAATAATCAAAATAATCAGAAACGACGAATTACACATTTTTTTCATATTTTAAAGCTAGCATTAATTTTACCGGCAAGGCTATTACAAATTATAAAACAGATTAGAACGAACGCTTCAATTCAGCGAATTAAAATCTCAAAAGTTGCTCTATAAAAGAGTTTGCCCAAATCTAAATTCATAACTTAATTCCCAGGGTGCTTTTTACTGGGAGTAATGTTTCGCCAATGCCTCCGCCACTTTTATGCCATCGATCGCGGCACTCATAATGCCTCCCGCATAACCTGCCCCCTCCCCCGCCGGGTAAAGCCCGGCAGTATTAATCGACTGAAAGGCCATGCTTTCTTTTTCCAAATGTCGCCGAATCCGAATTGGTGCACTGGTCCGAGTCTCAACTCCAGTAAGTAGGGCATCAGGTCTGTCAAACCCCTTGATTTGTTTCCCAAATTCCGGCAAAGCTTCTTGTATCGCTTTAATCGCATAGGATGGTAGGACAGTAGCAGCGTGATTTCCTGTCAGGTCAGTCAGCTTAACACCCGGCTTGTAGGAAGGTATAACATCGCCCAATTTCTGACTGGATCGCCCCGCCAAAAAATCGCCCACCAATTGTCCGGGTGCAAAATAATCCTCCCCACCTAATTGATAAGCAATCGATTCAAGGTTCCTCTGGAATCCAATACCTGCCAAGGGGTTCTTCTCATCCGCACCAAAATCCTCAGGTTCAATCCCAACCACAATGCCAGCATTTGCATTTCTCTCCAACCGGGAGTATTGACTCATACCATTCGTCACTACCCGGCCAACTTCTGAGGTCGCGGCAACAACAGTTCCACCCGGGCACATACAAAAACTGTATACACTTCGCCCGTTCTTCGCATGATGAACAAGCTTATAATCTGCAGCACCTACATGTTCCACTATTTTTCCAGGATGCATGGGGTAACGATCCTCATTTCCGAATCGTGCACGGTCAATCAATCCTTGTGGATGTTCAATACGAAAACCGATTGAAAATGGTTTTGGCTCTACAAAAACACCACGGGAATGAAGCATTTCGAAAGTGTCACGGGCACTGTGACCAACCGCAAGTATGACTTGATCTGCATCAATTTCCGACCTCTCTCCGCTGATCATATTCAAGGTCTCTAACCCTCGGATTCCACCCGCTTCCACCACAATGTTTTCCACACGGCTGGAAAATCGAATCTCTCCTCCCAGTCGCTCGATCTCACTGCGTAAATATTCCACAATTTTCACCAACCGAAAAGTACCCACATGGGGCTTACTCACATATAAAATCTCTTCCGGGGCACCACCTTTTACCATTTCCTCCATCACCTTACGGCCCAAATGCCTTCGGTCTTTCGCTTGAGTCCATAATTTACCATCCGAAAATGTACCCGCTCCACCCTCGCCAAACTGCACATTGCTTTCTTGGTTAAATATTTGCTTCCTCCAAAAACCCCAAGTGTCCTTAGTTCGCTCTCGTACTGCTTTCCCTCGCTCTATCACCAAGGGCCTTAATCCCAACTGAGCTAAGGTTAATGCAGCAAATAAACCACAAGGCCCAGTACCCACTACCACAGGTCGTTTGTACCCCGGTGTACTGGTGTAAGAATTTCCTTCAATGGCAGAAAACACCGGCTTGTATTCCATATCCGGAGTAGTCTGCAAATGAAATTTTGAAATGAGGAACGAAATGTCAACTTCCGCAGAAAATTGGAGATCTAAAGTGTAGATAAAATGAATATTCGACTTTTTGCGGGCATCGTATCCTCGACGAAAGACATGAAGACTTAATAAATCAATATCCTGCAAACTAAGAATCTTCAGGACTTCAGAACGTAAATCACTTTGATTATGATCAAGCGGTAACTTTAAATTGGTAAGTCGGTAAGATGATACAGTAGAGTCATTCACAATAAGGTCCGGGCAAAGCAAAAAGGTTTATTAAATCAAATTGGATTCGTTTTGATATTTCTTATACAAAAAAAAACACACCCTTTGCAACTCGTCTCAATAAAAGAATCGTAGAATCCTGTAATGTTGATGACATCGCCATATTTCCTAGATGTACTCTCCATCGTTAAAGTAGTGAAATAACTGGTCAGATAAGGATTGCTGTGATCAATTCAAGAAATAGATAAAAGTTCGAACAAATACTACTCCCAATGACTATTTTTAGAAAATTCACAGATTTAAACGCCAGGCGTTAAAATAGTTTCATAATTCAAAACCCACAGACAAATTAAAATCCTCCAATGACCCTATTTAGTTAACTAGCTAATTATATATATTGATTAGCTTAGCTAGTAATAAATTACTAAATTAAGGTCCTACAAGTAATTAATAAGTTCGAAATTAAATCAATGAAATCAAAAAAAGTTACTCACTTTTACTCTTTTCATTCGACTGTATAAATTTGCTTCGTACTCTGAATTAGAAATTATTAAATATTTAAGATCATGAACGAAGTAACTATTAAAGGAGAAATTGTATTTGTGGATGAAGTTCGCGAATACGGAGCAAACGGATTCAGAAAGCATCAAGTAGTCGTAGAGACAGGAGACGGGAAATGGGCCAATCCAATACCCGTAGAGTTTATCAAGGATTCAATTGAACAGAGTAAGGGTCTAAAAAAAGGCGAAAAAGTCTCGATCGATGCCCGAATCAGTGGACGAGAATGGCAAGGAAAAGATGGTGTAACCAAATGGTTTACCTCAATTAGTGGTTACAAAATTCAATCCGAAGGTGGTGCTCCACCATCGAGTGAAGCTGATTCTTCCTCGTTTGAAACTTTTGACGAATACGATGATGGCGTGGAAGATGATGTGCCATTCTGATTCCGGTTTAAACGAGATACACTAAATTATCGGTCTATTCCTTCCACCAACGCAAGGATCGAAAATCGGGGGGACTTCCCTTCCACGGGGCTCCTAACTTACGAGCTTGCAATGTAGAATTCTTCGGAGGTCGAAGAGTTTCACTATCATTGAGCCTTAGTTCCTTAATCCCGACCCAATTTGCGATTGGCTTCATTTCAAAATTCTTAAAATCAGAGAGCGAAAGCTTGACGGGATGCCATTTATTTTTACCGGGTATTGTTAATTCCGCCACATGTTGGTCCAGTCCCACAATCATTTGATTAGGCATTTCTGCTTTCACCTCAAAGGAGAGCTTTGCATTCTTAGGAGCCTTCCATGCGGGGTGGTAAAGTTGATGAGTTTTTATTCCCCATTTTTTAAGGTTGTAACTAAACCATTCCTTTTCCCAGTCACCTTTAAAGTCTTCAATCAAAAGATTGGGCTTTAGCGTCGTCACTATGTTGGCTTTCTTTAAATCAGCCGCTGTGGCAACCTCCATCAACGAGGATAAAACAAACTGGTTGGTGGAATAGATTCCGTAATAATACCCCGCCCCGGAAATTGGTTTCTTTAAATGGTAACTAACATTTGCATAAACCCACAATGGTTTCTCAATACTGAAGAGGTGAAGAGGTGCAGTCCATTTACCCTCATTCTTGGAAACCGCTGAATGCTGCCAAAAACGGTTTTTTGTATTATTCGAATTATCTCTCTTCCCATCCGTCTGAACCTGCTGGGTGTAGAACACATCGATCGAAGAAACCTCTTGGGTATCATCCACGCCAACGGTAACCGTTGGTGCTTTCCCCGGTGGCAATAATAACTTCAATTTCGGATTTTCAGGGAGACGAAACGAATTTTTCAGGTGTTGATCAAACCATAATTGCGTCGCTACTTCGTATTCGGGGGTATCCTGATGATTATGATGAGGAGAACAGGTTATCCGCCAATCTTTGCTTTTCATTTCTCTAATCGAGGTTTCTAAATCATTAATCCGACCATGAAAATCATTGGATGGGCTAAGGAAAATAATCGGGCAGGTAATTTCTTTCAGACTCGGAGGATCACTCACTGTGGCCAGATGCAACGGGTTGGCGGAATAACGATCACTAATTCCTCCGCAAGACGGTGCAGCTGCCTTCACCCGTTTATCGGAACCGGCAGTCAATACGGTCAATTTGCCACCCATAGAATGTCCATAGACACCAAGTTTATTACCATCAACCTCCGGTTGTCTTTCTAAAAAAGTCAAACCCCGCCGTGCTCCAAGAGTGGCAAGAAACCAGCCATTATTACGAGGCGACTCGACTGCATCCAAGGTCCAATCCGCAACGGGAATAGAAGGGAATGCATCTTTTCCATATCGGCTTGGTGCATGGTATGCGTCCAAGGCTCCCCAGTCTGTAGTTAATTTGAATAGGGGATCATTTTTCTTTCCCTCCCAAAAAAGTTTCACCTCATTAGGGGATACCCGGTATCCCGGTGCCGAAATCCGTCCAGCCCAGGAAATTGAAATGGATGCATAACCACGCTTCGCATTGGCAAGGGGAGCTTTGTGATCTGCATACTGCCCACCTCCATGAATCTGGACTAAACCTGGCAATTTCTTGCCGCCTTTCGGATATCCATACACCCCCGCCATCATTGCCTTCTCACCCTTAAACACTCCAATTCGATAGCGTAGTACTTTCAATATAATACTATCCTCTTCCCATTCCTTTAATACTTCCACCTCCATCGGTTCTCTCCTTGGATCAAAACCCTTCCATGCATTATTCCAAGTCTGTGGTGCATGATTACCATCCAACGACGGCAGAGTTTCCGCCAACAAGCTTTCTTTTTTTTCCGCGGATACAGGGAGGGTTAAAAATGGGAGTACTAAAAAGATTAAAGAAGTTTTTCTTAAATTCATTCTAGGTTTTATCCTACATTTCAATCTCCTTGGCAATCTTTTCAAAATGAAGAAATCAAGATCACAAAGAATCATCACTGCTTTAGTTAAATACATTTAAGAAACATTTTCTTGCCCAATTAGACTTCATATTAAATGGTATAAGAGGATGGCAGAAAAAATTAAAATTTACCCTAAAACCTTGGCGGATGGCGGACTTGAATTTGAAATCTCGATAGAGGATCAATCTCTTTTGGGAAAAAAGCCACTGTTTCAGTTAAACGAGAAGTTTTTGTAAAAGATTCTCGCCCTGTTCATGAGACTGTAGATCTTAATACATTTACTTTTACAGTTTCAGCCTCTCAAATATTCAGCGTACCCGCAGCGATAATGAAAAAGGCTTCCGGTTCATTTCCCTACTCCGGTTCAAAAATTAAAATACAAACTTTTGCAGAAGTCAAAATCACCACGGCACTTTTCTTTAATTCAACCACCAAGTTTAGTCTTTCTAATCATATCTCAGGTGAACTACCCAAAAGGGCCAAGGTAAAGAATAACGCGAAACAACTCATTGATCCAAAAGACTCCTTCCATTTTTTTAAGAATCTCAGTTCAATTCCTACCGGGAATAAAATTGCAACTATTTTACTTCTCTTATTTGGAGGAGCGTTGATCATATTTAACTTAATTATCGGTTATCATGATCAAATGGCTCCAGAACATATGACCTGGTTATATAGTCATTATGATTCCGACGGAGATAAATCCTCTCCCATAATCAAAGCATTAACGGGTTGCGTGACAATTGCCGCCATTGTTTGGGTAGCGATGATAAAACAACTTCAAAAATATATGGCCTTTCATTTCCGTTCGAGAATCAGCAAAGTAAACCGTGAATCGACGATTAACATTGGCAAACTTGTTACCGGACGCAGCCGAGTCGATTTGATTGACCCAGTCCTCCGCGTGGTTGCGTGTAATATGGAAAAAGGTAAATATGTACGGGGTTACGGTAGCAACCGGCGAACGGTCAGCTTCAGTCATCCAAACCGTGCAGTGCTTCTTTATTCCAGGAAAATTCCAATCATTCCAAAAGGGGCTCCAATCCATAATTATTTCAACGAGGAATTCTCCTTCAAACCAATGTTTCAAGCCCTCTATCCAAGGCAAATGATCAGTCAATCGCACGGACTTGATTTAGTTTGGGAAGTCCAGCTTATCGTGGGCGATTTAGTTGATCAGGAACTGATCGGTAACCGGGGTGTATTTATTCAAAAAGAGTTTTATTCTGCATGAGGAAAAGAATTCAAAATATTCCGCCTTTTAATGACTTTCTCAATCTTTCAAAACAGGATTTTAATAATACACGCCTCCTTATTTTTCATGGAATCAGCGGTTCTGGAAAAAGCACAAATTTAAATTACACAGCCCATTATCATGCATCGTTTCAAAATCAGTCACGAAAGTGGATATGGACCCATCACAAAAGATTTAAAACTGGGGCTGTCAAGAACTACGATTTGGTAGTCGTGGATGAAATTATAACCCCCTTTCAATTACCAGCTATTACCAAACTTCTCGATACAAATAAAAAAGTTGCCGTAGCATCACACCTTAATCCAGCTTGGTTTAAAATTCTTTGCCCGTTCACACCCACACTTTCTTTTCGTACCGATGCTTCATCTGAAAAAATTCGTGCATATCTTGATAATAAAGGCATTTTATATTCTCCTGAGTCTATTTTGTCTTTTTGTAAAACCTATGGATCCAATTATGTGGACCTCCAATGCATTTTGGAAAATCATACCGGTAAAAGTTTTGATGATGCATTAAGATGGAATCAAAAATTTAATAAAATTAAAAACTTCACTCCGGCAAAGTGGATACCGACTTTGCCACGCTTAAAATTCGACTAAAGATCAGTTTCCCGTTGCCCCATTTCTTGATAATATAGAGCAGGTGAAATAAAAATTTCCCGTCCTTGCTCTCCTCTCCTATGAATGCTTGGATAGCATAATCTAAATGGAAGATAAAAAAGCAGAGTTTTCTCTCGATTCACCCAGGCAAAAAGGACAAGCCCGTCGCCCGCTTGCCGAGCGTATGCGACCACGCCATATCGAAGAAGTATTGGGACAGTCTCACATCCTCGGTGAAGGTTGCCTGCTGCCCAACCTGATTAAGGAGAACCGGGTATCCAATCTAATCCTCGCCGGCCCGCCCGGTTCCGGAAAAACGACCCTTGCCTCTGTCATTGCCGCAGAGGGGAATTGCAAGCTCCTTAAAGTAAACGCGGTTACCTCCAATGCGGCCGAACTACGCGACACTCTTAAACTTGTTCGCTATTATGGTTCCGAGAATTGTTTTCTTTTTGTGGACGAACTCCATCGATTCAACAAGGCACAGCAGGACTTGCTCCTCCCCGATGTCGAGTCGGGCGATGTTCGCATGATTGGAGCCACCACTCACAATCCGCGCTACTATATTATCGATCCCCTTCTTAGTCGTTGCCAATTGATTTCACTGGAAGCAATCCCACCCGATTGTATTGAAACTGCTCTCGAATCTGCCCTCAACGACTTGGAGCGTGGATTGGGCTCACGATCATGCACTGCTAACAAGGGAATCATAAAGCAAATTGCCCTGCTCGCAGAGGGCGATCTACGCAAGGGATATAATTTTATTGAAACCATCATCGAAGCCCTTCCCCAAGAAAGTAAAATTACCGAGGAACATATCGCTGGATTTTGCAGGGAACGAAGTATTCGCTACGATCGCGATGAAGATGAACACTACAATACCACATCCGCCTTCATTAAAAGTATGCGAGGAAACGACCCCGATGCCGCCATTTACTGGCTCGCTAAAATGCTTGCCGGTGGAGAAGATCCTCGCTTCATTGCTCGACGATTAGTTATTTTTGCATCCGAGGATGTAGGCCTTGCCGACTCCCGAGCCCTGCTTATGGCCGACGCTACCTTCCGGGCATGTGAAACCATTGGCCTTCCCGAATGCGAGTTCAATCTGGCACATACCACCCTCTTTCTTGCCACCTGTCCCAAAAGTAATAGTGCCACCATTGCTTTGTCCAAAGCAAAACAGGCAATTAAAGACAGCCCCGTTCAGTCAGTTCCTACATCCATACAGGATCGGCATGGACGAAACAAAAACCATCGTGATAATGAAGACGAGTCTTATTTATACAGTCACGATTACCCCGAAAATATTTCCGGTCAACACTACCTCGAAAAACCACTCGATTTATACAAATCTAAAAAATCGGGGGCCGAATCTGCTATCGCTGAACGGATAAATCAATGGAAGATCATAAGAAATGAAATGAATACCTAATCGATTTTGTTAAAAATAATAAACCACAACCTAAGCACCATCGTTATATAAATATATGTTCTCTCATTTTCCGTTCAAGACATACCTTAAATCTAAAGTTCTATCTTTGCTTTTATTATGTTGTTTTTGTAAGAGCTACGGACAAAAAAACCTAAAACTAAAATTTCAGGACTGGATTGAAGATGATGATCGCATCAAGGTTCGTTCTTGGTATGCGGAGGCAAATACTCCTATTAATGACAATTGGGATGTCGGGGTAACTGGAATGGTGGACACCATTTCAGGTGCCACTCCAAATGGCCGACCACCAACCACTAATAATTCCGAATGGCTTGCCAAATTAAATGAGGAAAGAAAAGCCGGAATATTGAACTTAAACAAAAAGGGTACGGATTATGATTTTTCATTTGAAGTTGGACTCAGTGACGAACCTGACTATCTGTCCCGCAGTTATGCCGCTCAAATTTCGCGGGGATTTGCCGAGGATACCCTTATTGTGACCACTGGTATTTCATATCTTGACGACGAGGTGGACAGCGGCGTGCCCGGTGGACCAGGACTAGGAATCCAATCCAAGAAAACACCCGAGTTGATGGTGGGGGTATACCGAATGCTCGATTCGAAAAGTTCCGTTTCCTTGAATCTTACTTACGGTCGTCCCAAGGGTTATCTCAGCGATCCATACAAACAGATCGGTGCGACCAAAACTCTCTTTCCAGGTGATCCTGTTTTGGAAAAAGATATCCTATACCTTTACCCAGAAAACAGACCCGATGAACGAGACACCTTTACGGTATATTTAGAAGGCAAAAAGTATTTTGAAGAATTGGACGGATCTGTTGACACATCATATAGGTTCTTTACCGATGATTCAGGCTTAACCGGTCACACCATTGAGCTTAAATGGATGCAAAGACTGGGCGAAAAATTTGTGATTAGTCCCCTCTATCGAATTTATCAGCAATCGCAGGCAGATTTTTACAACATTACATTGGACGGAACAGGAAAAACTCCTGTTTTACAACCGAATGGAAATACTCCCCACTATTCCGCGGATTACAGGTTATCCGAATTGAGAGCTTCAACCTACGGTTTAAAAATTACTTACTTCCACAGGTCAGATTTAAGTCTCGATCTGTCTTTGGATCGTTATTTAGTCAATGGACGAGACGGTCGTACCGACCAGAGAGTTTATCCAGATGCCCAAGTTTTGACTATGGGCATGCAATGGGAGTTTTAAAAATGGAACTTTCCACAGTTAATCCCCAAACCCTTGCAAATGGCTTATTTCGTATTTCATTTCAAGCATTGGGAACACAATGTGAGATTTCCTATTCAACCAACTCTGGTAAAGTGGCGACTGACTTTCGGGATGGAGCCCTCCATTGGATCCGTTCCTTTGAAAAAAGATATTCCCGTTACATACCCGACAGTTTAATTAGCCAGATTAACAGAAGTGCCGGGCTTTCCCCCGTTCAAATTGATTCAGAGGACCACCGATTATTCAAATTGTGTGACACTCTCCATTTTCTTACCCAAGGAGTTTTTGACCCCACCACCCTTCCCCTATCCAACATTTGGGATTTTAAAGCGGAAGTTCCAACCATACCCTCTGACTCGAAAATACAACATGCACTTGAAAAAGTGGGATGGGGAAGAGTCGACCTGCAAAAGGACTGCGTTTACTTGCCTGAGAAAGGAATGGGCTTGGATTTTGGTGGTTTTGGAAAAGAATACGCAGTCGACAGGGTGACTGAAATCGCGAAAAGCTTTGGAATTACAAATGCAATGGTTAATCTTGGAGGGGATATCCGTACGATTGGTTCTCCGAGGAAGACCGACTCTTGGCGAGTTGGAATTGAAGACCCAAACCAACCAGGAAAGGCCCGATTTTGCCTAAGTACAAACAATCTTGCAGTCGCCACCTCCGGAAATTATCAACGGTTTTTTAAATTGAACGGCAGGCACTACGGCCACCTTTTAGACCACCGAACAGGATACCCAACCACCAGTTCGTATTTGTCGGCATCTGTCATTGCTAATACCTGCCTCGAAGCGGGCATACTAAGCACATCATCACTCTTAGATGGCAATCAATCGGGATTGAAAATTATTGAGAATTTTTTCGGTGCAGAAGGTTGCATTTGGACCAATGATGGCTTGTCTTGGACTAAAAATTTCGGCGATTATATCGACTCAAAATGAATCATTTAAATACTATGAAACTACTCCTTACCTTACTTACGCTGTTTTCAATTGGATGTTCTCCAAAGGTCACGGTCTCTCCGATGGATCGGGCTTTCCACTTTGATTACCTCATGAAAAGTGATCGAGATACTTTGGCGGTAAAAATGTTTGATCATGCCTATTTTAGCAGAGAAGCATCCAGAGGTGGTCGAGGAGTTGGTGGAGGAGGTTGCGGATGCAACTGAAAAAGAAACTGCACAGCCTACCATGGCTGACCCTATTATTATTACTGCAAAGAACACCTTCGATTCCTTTGGCTAAGAATTTATTGCTCTCCTTTGCCGGAGTAGTTGAAAAAGTTTGGTCTTGGAAAATGATCCTCCCTGCCGCCTCATCTATCGGAACATGGCATGCTTTATCAGGTGCCAGTCCTTATGTTACCTCTGCCCAGGAAGTCCCATCTTCGGTTACCGCAGGGGATTCTTTTAGTTTTAGTTTTTACAGTGAGGTATACAGTGCAGAAAGTTACCAAATTGAAAACCTGCCAGACGGTCTATCTTACAACAACGATATTAACGGCCCAAAAATCACCGGAACTCTTCCAGTTGCCGGTACCTACTCCATCAGCATTACCGGTTATCGTTACCCCGAACTCTCGGGAAATAAGACTCCCGTCTATTCCCTTACACTCAACGTAGCGGAAGCGGAAAAGTCCGAGCAAACCGAAACCACTTCCTCCCTTTGGTCTGACTCCAAAACTATTGCCACCGGATCTGGGTGGTATCGTTCTGAATGGTTCGGAGATTTTTATGGTAATTCAGGGGGCTGGACTTACCACATTAATCATGGCTGGTTATATCTCAATGGAAGCGATGAAGTAAATTTGTGGTTCTATGACGAAAAACTGGGCTGGCTCTTCACTGGAAAAGAATTATTTCCAAGGATCTACAGAAGTTCAAACTCAACTTGGCTTTATGACCAGTCAGACGCAACCACACGCAAATTTTGGGACTATTCAACTTCAGAGAATTTTCTTTCAAGCAAAAACTAATTTCAATCGATCTGTAAGATAGTATTAACTGGTATTATATTCACCCGGATTTCAAAATATTTTCACCTTTTAGGGAATGGATTACTCCCGTTTTTTGGTTTTCGATTCGGATAAGACAGCAACCTTAAAAGTTTAATCCGCTTCGGTTGAGTATGGATTTACCACAAACTTGTTTTCCATAAGTTAAAAAATTCAACGGTTACAACTGAAATTTAAACGCTGAAGTATTACACTGAAGATTACTGATCCTAGATCTACTTTGTTAGACTTTTTGGTTCGGTTAACAAGTAAAGATTAGCGATAACTCACTACACGGACTTGACCTCTTCAGTCACTTTTTTCAAAATTTAAATTTTACTATGAAAAAAAATACTACCCTTTCATTCTTTCTTTTATTACCCTTACTAACGGGCGTATTTGCGGCCGAGAAAAATATCATTTTCTTGATTACCGACGACCAGTCCCCCACCCTCGGTTGCTACGGAAATCCGATTGCCAAGACTCCGGCAATCGATGCCCTCGCCGAAGATGGCACACTATTTCAAAACGCCTTTGCCACCACCGCCAGCTGCTCCGCCAGTCGTTCCGTGGTCATGAGCGGACTCCACAATCATGCCAACGGACAATACGGTCACCAACACTCCTTTCATAAATTCTCCAGTTACTTTAATGTAATCGGATTATCCCTTCCTCGTAATCTTTCAGAAGCGGGATATCGAACAGGCCACATTGGAAAATACCATGTCTCTCCTGAAGAAGTATTTCGGTTTGAAACTTACCTAAAAGGAAACCCCCGAAATGCGGTTCAGATGGCCGAGCAAACAAAAGAATTCATAACAGCTGAAAGTGACCAACCCTTCTTTCTCTATTTTGCCACCTCGGACCCGCATCGTGGAGGAGGGAAAGATAAGAATTCAAAAAGAACGCTCAAACCCGACCTGTTCGGCAATAAACCGGACGGAAAATCCCACGACGGAGTGGATGAGGTCTTTTACAGCCCAAGCGATGTTCCAATCCCTCACTTTCTTAGCGATACTCCGGAGACCCGTGAGGAACTCGCTCACTATTATCAGAGTGTTTCACGGATTGACCAAGGATTGGCCCAATTAGTCAAAATTTTAAAAGAGTCGAATCTCTACGAGAAAACTATGATTGTATTTACATCAGATCACGGGATGGCATTCGCAGGTGGAAAAACCACCGTTTACGAAGGCGGGCTAAAAGTTCCTTTTGTAGTTCGTAATCCTTATGAAAAGAAACGTGGAATCAAACACTCCGCCCTAATTAGTCATATTGATATCACACCCAGTCTACTTGACTTTGCCGGAACTTTGGATCTTCAAAAAAACAGGCCTAAAAATTGGCAAGATCCTAAAAAATCATTTCCTCCCACACAAACACGCAGTCCAAAAGATAACCGAGGTGTAACTGGAAAGCTGTCATCGTATCACGGCAAGTCCTGGCTTTCCATTCTGGGAGACCCCACAAAAAAACACTGGGATGAAATCTTTGCCTCCCACACCTTTCACGAAATTCAAATGTACTATCCCATGCGGGTCATCCGCGACGACCAATATAAATTGATCTGGAATATCGCCCATCCTCTCCCCTATCCCTTTGCCTCCGACCTCTGGGCAGCCAGTAGCTTCCAGGCACAGTATCAAAAATCAATGAGTGCTCCTTATGGACAAAAAACGGTTCGTGACTACATCCATCGCCCAGAATTTGAATTCTATAAAATTGATCAAGATCCACACGAATCAAATAACCTAGCCAGTATCTCGAAACACACCGCCATACTCAACACCTACAAGGAAAAGCTTAAATCCGCCCAGTCCAAATTTCACGATCCATGGATCATGAAATGGAACTATGAATAAAATATTTTAAGGGTAGATTTCTCGAAAGATTATTCGAGGGGTTTTAAAAATGGATTTTGGACGGACTCACCTTGTCGTTTCTTTTCTGCGACATACTTCCCGGCCACAATCTCTATAAAATTGGTATTTTCTATTTTTACCGATGCCAGAAACTGTTGACTATTTCTCTGCCCAACAACTAAGAATCCATCAAATTCGGTATGTAACCGGATCGCCACAACCTCTCCGCCCGGCTGAATAGGAATTTGAACCAGCTGTTCTCGGTCACTCAACACGATCGGATTATTGATTATCTCAACAGCTACCGGCAATACTACAGTCGAATTTTCTTTTACCCACTCCAGTACATTCAAGATGAATTCTGCCGGTATCACATTTTCATCAACAACTATTGGATCAGACTGAGAACGAATAATTTGATCATTGGACTGATCCAGTTTATTTTTCAATATTTCGATCTCGGCACGGCTCTTGGCTAATTCTTCTTCAAGTTGTGCAGAATTTTCTTCTGATAAAATCTTCTCCTCACTGAGAACGTCGGCCTGATTAACTAAATAAAAATTCTCCGATTCCAACTTCTTTTTAAGATCAATTTGAAAAGTTTGATCCTGTTCTAACTGCACTAGTTTTTTGTTTAACTGATCTACCGTTTCTTTCGTGATGTCCTCATCCGCAGACAAAAGGATTATCAAACCAGCTGTACTCAAAAAAGCCATTGCCAAACAAACAATTGAAAAAATACTGAAAACCGACTTCCCCTTCCCACTGCTACGAAATCCATGCTCCATCGAAACTAACTGGCTCTGCATTGCCTCCAGCGACTTTGTTTTGAATACTCCCTCCGAACGGGCGGATTGCATCTGCTTGATCGATTGCTGCAATTCATCGCGAATCTCCATAACCCTTTGATTACCGTCCACTAAACGCCCCGCTAAAATACCGGCCAAGTTCAAACAAAGCTGACCACCGCTCGTCCCATGCTCAACTATAAATTTGAGTAACCGGGTGTAGTCCATTCTCCATAATAAACAAGTACCCACTGAGGTTGCAGTTACGGAAGATATCCTGCCTTTTAAAAATGCGACTTCTCCAAAGGTGTCCCCGACCGTCAAGATAGATAACTTTTGATTTTCTCCAAAGTGATCTGCTTTTAACAAATCAACCTGACCGCTCATCAACATATATAAATAATTTTGACTACCGCCCTCACTTGCCAATTGCTCGTTATTGGACAAGATCCATTCCCCCTCCGATCGGAATGCCTCTGCCTCCAGGTTATCCATATTGAAACATAGTCCTTCACTCGGGAATACATAGCCGCCCTTCAATACTTCATCATGAGATATTAGCTTCATACAAGATCCAATCTACCACCCGATGCAATTCCTACATTACAAAACCAATCACCATCGGAAAAATTCAAAAAACTAGTTTCCCGTACCACGCGCCAATGCATCAATACTACCACCCTATTAACCAACTCAAATCCTATCATAATTTACTGTCCACCAATTATTTAACCACAAAATCGTAAGAACATATTTATTTGGTTCCACCTGTAAAGAATAAACAAAAAGATTTATGCTTATTTTCTTAAAAGTACATAAACACATTTAAAACTCTAATAATACCGTTCGGATGGGTGCAGAAAATTACAGATGGTTGTTTCCCAAACTATTATGTCAGCAAAAAGCTTTAGTGCTAAGAATTTGAATATGAATTCAAATTCTTAAGGAACCTCACCATTTTCCATACATCGGATTGGGGAGAAGAAAATTCGTTTTTCCAAATTCCTTTTTCTGGCCACTCGGAAAGTCGCCCATCTGATCTCCCACATATCCAATCACATTCAAAGGACCGATCTTTTTCATTCGTCCCGTCCCGTCAGTCACTTCTTTCCTCCTCACCTCCTTAAGATCATTCTTATCAAGCCTGAGTAAAAATAAATCATCTGGATCCAGTACCCCCAGTAACCGCAGATTTTCCCGGGTGGGTTCGAGGTTATGATTCATCCGGTTACTCAGGAAGACCACCCGGACTCCCTTCTTCCTGACCGCACTCAAGAATTCTTTCACCCCTGAGACCAATCCCGCCTCTTCCCGGTTTAC